>JAGGSN010000009.1 GCA_021159005.1 Candidatus Zixiibacteriota bacterium
GTTGGGAATGACGCGGGCAGTGTGGGAATGACATCACTATAGCATCCGCCTAAGGCGGACAAAAGGCCGGACAGTAGTGATAGATTGTTATTATATAAAATATAAAACAAAATAAGAAAGGGACAAGAATCCAACCTACTATCCCTATATATCTATCAACAGTTTACAGCATACCGCGACCAATTCGATTTCTCGTTTTTTATTAGCGATTTGATATGCTATGGACTCAACTGAGATATACATGATGGTTTATGTAACATAAAACATGTAATGATACCTCTCTTTTCCAATTGATATCGATACAAATAAAAAATAATCTAAAAAATGTTTTGTAATATTGCTATTTTAATTATATTAGCCGTTACTGGATTAGTTTGTTTTTATTTAATGGAGCCTTACATGGCAGTAATTGCAATTTTCAGCGGTTCGTTTTGCCAGGCTGATAGTATCGCTCAGAATATTGCTCAAAAGCTATCATATAATTATTTTACAAGCGATGAATTATTAGCAGACACCGCGAAAAAACACAATATTCCTATCGATAAACTTGTGAGAATCTTATATGGCCCTACGCCTTTTCTAAATAGATTAACTCACGAGAAAGAACATTATATTGCTTATTTAAAATCTACTTTAGCTGAAACAATCCAGAAAAACAATCAGGTATTTCATGGTTTTGAAACACTGTTATTGCCAAATAATATATCTCATATTCTAAGAATAGGCATTATTGCAGATCACAATTATCGCGTAAACATTGCCGCCAAGCTTAAAAACATATCAGAAAAAGACGCTAATAATATAGTCCGTAAAGATGACAACATACGATTTCAATGGTCGCAATATTTGATGGGATTAAGCCCTTGGGACGAAGAGCTTTATGATATAATAATTCCAATGCATTCCAGCTCTGTGGATGAGGCTGTTAATATTATTTTCGAAAATACTCAAAAGGAAGCTGTTAAAACTACACCTGAATCGGAAAAGGCAATAGCTGATTTTGTGTTGGCTTCACGGATTAATGTCGCCTTAACAGAGAAAAATCACGAAGTTGAGATTTTATGTGATGATGGCAATACAGTTATTTTAATTAATAAGCATGTCAACAGACTGGAACACAAAAAAAGTGAATTGCGTAAGATTGTCGAGACTGTAAAGGGCGTAAAGAAGGTAGATGTCAAGGTTGGACCTAAATACCATATACCGTCAGTCTATCCTCCCGATGATTTTGAGGTTCCTCGAAAAGTATTATTAGTTGATGATGAGAAGGACTTCGTTCACGCTTTATCAGAACGTTTGCAAACGAGGAATTTCGAATCTGCTGTTGTATACGATGGCGAGGAAGCGTTATCGTTTGTTGAAGGAGACGAACCGGAAGTTATAGTATTGGATTTAAAGATGCCGGGCATTGACGGCATTGAGGTGCTGCGGCAAGTAAAACAAAATCATCCCCGAACAGAGGTGATAATTCTCACTGGTCATGGCTCGGAAAAGGAAGAGAACTTGGCTGCCGAATTGGGTGCTTTTGCTTATTTTCAAAAGCCCGTCGATATCGATAAATTGTCTGAGGCTATGAAAAAAGCCTATAAAAAAATACGGGATTCCAAGAGTACTTAAGATAATCAGGAGGCGCTTGAAGAATAAATACTGGCGATAATTTCAATCTATCGTTTGTAGAAAATTATAAATAATGGATACTATAAAAAAATTACTTCATTATGTTTTACCTGTCTATATAAATTCCGAAATATTGCCAGAAGGCGGTTGGGGCAGGTATCGCAGATTATGGAAAAGAGTGGTATTCCTTACAACATTTGTCTCGATTACTCCCCTGTTAATTATGGTTGTAGTTAACTACTATCAATATAAAAAAGTTTTTCAGGAAGAGATGATCTATCCAATCTCTCGCCTTACTTCAAACACAAGAATATCTCTGTCATCTTTTATCGCTGAACGCAGATCCGTATTAGACTTGATAAATCATGATAAATCTTATGAAGAGCTTTTAGACCAGAAAAATCTAACTTCGTTTTTTAGGAATCTTAAAAAATCATTTGGCGGGTTTGTCGATATTGGATTAATTGATGCGGAGGGAAGACAAAGGACTTACGTTGGACCTTATGAGCTTAAAGGGAAAAATTATGAAAATCAAAGTTGGTTTCATGAGGTAAAACTTCGTGGAATTTATGTTAGCGAAGTCTTTATGGGCTATCGCGAATTTCCTCATTTCGTAATTGCTGTAACGCATGAGATGGATAATGGCGGGTTTTATGTGCTTCGAGCAACCATAGATATGGAAACGGTAAATCATGATATACTCTCATTAAGCAGGCGTCCATCAAGCGACGCTTTTTTAGTAAACTCTAAAGGAATATTGCAAACAAATTCGCTTTTCTATGGAAACACTCTCAATCGAATTAATTTCCCGATACCCCCATACTCGAAAAAAACCGAGGTAATTGAGCAAATTGACGAGAAAGGCAAGCTTTATATTTTAGGTTATGCTTATATAGAAAATTCTCCTTTTATACTTATGGAAATAACCAGACCGGAAGAACATATGAGAAACTGGTTTTCTCTCAGAAATAATCTGCTTTGGTTTTTAGCCGCAAGTATATTTTTTATAATTGTTGTAATAATATGGGGCACAAATCGTTTTGTTGGCCATATCTTGGAAGCTGACAAGCGGCGGGCACAAGCTCTTCACAATATAGAATACACTAATAAAATGGCTTCTATAGGGAGGTTAGCGGCAGGCGTAGCTCATGAAGTTAATAACCCCTTACAGATAATTAACGAGAATGCCGGACTTTTGAAAGATATTATTGATATAACCGAGGAATTTCCCAAACGAGAAAAGTTTACAAAGCATATCGGAATTATTACCAAGTCTGTCGAAAGATGCAGCAAGATAACTCATCGCCTGCTCGGGTTTGCCAAGAGAATCGATACCCGGATTGAAACTATAGACTTAAAAATACTTATTCAAGAAGTTGTCAGTTTTTTAGATAGAGAAGCGCAGCATAGAAATATTACAATAAATTACCATATCGATGAATTTCTACCCACTATCGAAAGCGACAAAGGACAGCTGCAGCAAGTATTTTTAAATATCATAAACAATTCTTTCGAAGCCCTCGATGATAGCGGGTATGTTGATATCACTCTTGAGGCAAAGAATGCAAGTCATGTAAGCGTTATCATAGCTGATAATGGTAAAGGAATATCGGAAGAGGATATTCCTAAAATCTTTGAACCGTTTTTCACTTCAAAGAAAGTAAAAGGTACTGGCCTTGGGCTTTCTATTACCTATGGCATAATTCAAAAACTCGGCGGTGATATAAGTGTTAAGAGTGAAGTCGGCAAAGAAACCGCTTTCACCATAACATTGCCGATTAAATACAAATAGGGCAAAGGAGCGTCTATGAATCCGATAAAAGTTATGTTGGTTGATGATGAAGAAGATTTATCATTAGTTATGGCCGAACGCTTGGAAATGCGGGGATTTGACGCTCACGGTGTTACCAATTCCGAAAAAGCATTAGAACTTCTGAAGGGTAAAGATTTTGACGTTATCGTTATTGATGTCAAGATGCCGGGAATTGGGGGCATCGATTTGATGAGACAGATTAAGAAGGAAAAACCCGGCACGGAAGTTATCCTTTTTACCGGACATGGCTCTCGCAAGGAAGGCGAACTGGGAATCAGCGAAGGAGCATTCGATTTTCTTATCAAGCCGGTAACAATAGAAAGCTTAATCCAAAAAATCGAGAAAGCAGCGGCAAAATAATTGAATATCATCAGCCAAAAAGAAAATGCGTTAAGAGAGCAGGGATTTGCTTTTTATGGAAAAATCACTGCCAGTCTGTCGCACGAATTAAATAATGTTATTGCGATAATAAATGAATACAATGGACTTCTTAATGACCTGCTTATCGGAGCAAAGCAGGGAGTACCTATTGATGATAAAAAACTGCAAAAAATATCGAAAAAAAATTCGATTCAACTTGAAAGAGGTAAAGAATTAGTTGATAAGCTTAATAAATTTGCTCACAGTTCTGATAACGCGGCTGCAGAAATAGATATTTCTGAAATACTTCAGGCGATTATAGCCTTAACCCAGCGTTTAGCCGGTTTGAAAGAAATCAACCTCGAATTTAAAGCGCTGACGGAACCAATTAAGCTGGTTAATAACCCCTTTTGTTTTCAGCATGCTGTTTTTACTTGCTTTGAAATGTTTATAGCTAACGATGATATTAGCAGATCGATTATTGTATCAGCCGAGAAAATTGAAAGTATGGTTATAATCAAAATTTCCGGTTCGGAGTTAAGTGATAACGCTTTCAACCAAACTAAAAAATCGATACTCGAAATGCTATTAGAACAGCTTAACGGAAGTTATAGAATAACAGCCGGAGATGGCGGGAGACAGATCATTATACTAACTATTGATAGAAAAGCCGATACAAAACATATAAGCTAAAATGCAGTAAGCGATATTTAACGGGAGATTTAATATGGCAGATGAAAAAATATTATTAGTAGATGACGACAATGACTTTACCGAAGTGATGACCGAGAGAATGGAATCCCGAGGCTTGAAAGTCGATACGGCGAAAAATGGCTCGATAGCTGTAGATAAAGTAAAAGATAAATCATACGATGCCATTGTTCTCGACCTTTCGATGCCAGGTATTGACGGCATCGAAACCTTGAAAATGCTGCTTGAGCGACAACCTGATCTTCAGGTAATTCTACTTACCGGTCACGCCACGGTTGAAAAAGGCGTGGAGGCAGTAAAGCTTGGTGCTATGGACTTTTTGGAAAAACCTGCTAACTTGGAAAAGCTAATTAAAAAAATACAAGAGGCTAAACACAAAAAGATGCTTATAGTCGAAAATAAAGTCGAAGAAAAGATTACGAAGATTATTAGAGAAAAAGGTTGGTAAGATATTGATTCCTGTATTGATGCGTCTGTTCCCATTCTTAGCATGGTTTAAGAATTATAATATCACATATTTTCGTCTTGATTTTATTTCCGGTCTTACGGTAGCTCTTGTGCTTATACCTCAATCTATGGCTTACGCGCAACTCGCAGGTTTACCTCCATATTATGGTCTGTATGCGGCATTTCTCCCGCCCTTAATTGCGGCTTTATTCGGTTCAAGTTTTCAGCTGGCTACCGGACCGGTGGCTGTTGTATCGCTTATGACAGCTACTGCGCTGGAACCATTAGCTACGGCAGGCAGCGAATCATTTATCGCTTATGCAATTTTGCTGGCATTACTTGTAGGGATATTCCAGTTTTCACTTGGCTTATTAAAGCTTGGTTTGGTAGTCAATCTTCTTTCTCATCCTGTAGTAAATGGTTTTACTAACGCTGCCGCTATAATAATTGCCACTTCTCAATTATCTAAAATATTCGGCGTGCATGTAGATAAAGCCGAACATCATTATCAAACAGTATATCAAGTTATAGAGGCAGCAATTTCACACACGCATTGGCAGACATTGGCAATAGCCACTCTGGCATTTGGCATAATGATTTTTATAAAATGGTATAATAAGCGTCTTCCGGGAGTATTGATTGCGGTAGTAATAACAATATTCATTTCCTGGTCAATAGGCTTCGAAAAGAACGTAGCGGCAGACATATCGCAGATAGAATCTTCCAAAATAAAAGAAACTATTAAAGGGTTCAACAATCAATTAATAGAAATTGACAGCCTGATTAACTTGAGAGCGGAGTTTAAAACCAACATTCACAAAACCGAGGAAAAATATGGTTTGCATTCATTTGAGGTTTTAAACATTAAACATCAAATTGATTGCCTTAATACACAGATAATATCTGGTAAGGAAAATGCTCGCGAATATCGTTTAGAGATTCGAAGTTCAGAATTATATGCCGCTTATGGCGATGACGGAAAGCTGATATTTTACGAGAAGTTTGATTTCCCGGAAAACGCTCAACAAGAAGGGCGCGAATGGCAGATTAAGGTTGGCAGCAAGCGCCTTTCTGAAAGCAGTCTCGTATTAGTTGGCGGCGGCGATGTTGTTGGAAATATTCCAAAAGGATTGCCGGAATTAAAATTTCCAAAATTTCAACTCTCTGAGGCGCTTTCGCTATTTCCTATGGCTATTATCATATCATTTTTAGGGTTCATGGAAGCGATATCTATTGCAAAGGCAATGGCCGCTAAAACCGGTCAACGCATCGATCCCAATCAAGAACTTATAGGTCAGGGGCTGGCAAACATTATCGGTTCGACCGCTAGCAGTTACGCGGTATCAGGATCGTTCTCTCGCTCAGCGGTAAACTTGCAGGCAGGCGCTCAAACCGGATTGTCTAATGTTTTTAGCAGCGGCATCGTAGCCATTACCTTGTTGCTTTTCACACCGCTATTATTTCATCTTCCTCAGGCTGTATTGGCGGCAATCATTATGATGGCAGTTATCGGACTGGTTAATATTAGAGGATTTATTTATGCTTGGAAAGTGCAATGGTATGATGGTCTTATCGGAATAATAACTTTCATTTGCACGCTGGCTTTCGCGCCTCATCTCGATAAGGGTATAATGATTGGCGTTGCTCTTTCGCTGATTCTTTATTTACTCAGAGTTATGAAGCCCCAGATTGCCATGCTATCGATGCATCCCGATGGCACCTACCGAGCTTCCCGCCGTCACAATTTGGCTAAATGCAAACATATTGCGGTGATTCGCTATAATGGTTCGGTATTTTTCACTAATGTAAATTACCTTGAAGAAAAGATATTACAGGTGATTGAGTCTATGCCTGAATTGAAGCATATACTGATTGTTTGCAATGGCATCAACGAGTTGGATGCCTCAGGTGAAGATATGATATCACTGCTAATCGAAAGGATACGCGAAAACGGTTTGGATGTATCATTCAGCGGCTTGAACGATCATGTGCTGGATGTTATGAGACGCTCTTATCTTTTAGAGAAAATGGGCGAGGATAATGTTTACCGTAATGCCGCGCGAGCGATTGAAAGCATATTTGATAAGGCGCATCATGGTTCTAACGAAAAAAGATGCCCTTTGAAAGAAGTTGTCCAAATAGAAAATTAAACATATAAGTTAAAGCAAATTCTGTTCATCGGGATGTTCGCCTTGTTACGAATTAGGGTAAAATGCACCAGTTGGCAGCCGGGTAAACAACGTTTGAAAAGTATATCAAGCAACGGTCTAATATAGGCTGCCAACTCAATAAAGACAACCTAAAACCCATCACCAAAACTTTTAATGAACACCTCGCGTATTGGTTAAAACATATCACCAAAGAAAAAGGAATCAGCTAAAACAACTGGTCATTACCACCAGACCGAATAATAACCGCATTTACGGCAAGGAACCAATTCCGATTTGTGATTATTCAGATGCTGTTGACGATAATATCTGAATCTTTCCCCCTGCCAGATTCTTTCAAGGCTATCATCTAAGGCATTACCCATAACACCCTCCGCCTCGAAATCGAGACAGCAAGCCGGCACAGTGCCATCGATATAAACGCTGGCTGAATTCCAGAGATACTGGCAGGGTATGCTGTTTGTCTCGAAATGCGGCGAATAACCGGCGCTTTCCTGTCCATAACCAGCAGTCCAGCCCTGCGCCTGACGGAAAAATATATTATCGACAAACCGGCCAAATTCGGTATAGGCTTTTCCTCTTTCATTTCGGTTATGAATAAGGTCTACGCATGAGAGCGAAATTTCAGCATCCTTGCGATTTTTTATCGATGATAAGCCATTAAGGTTGTCAACCAGCCGCTCGAATTTGAGACCTAATCGAATAGACTCGTACGTTTTGGCAGTGAAGCCATCTATGGAGATAATAATCTCATTCAAGCCGGCTTCAATCATGCTTTCGGCAAGCTGAGGTGTTAACAGGCTGCCATTTGTAACAATGGTTATGTTTTTAATTCCGCGTGTACTGGCATATTCAATAAACTGCGGCAATCTGTTATCGACAAGCGGCTCGCCAAAACCGGATAAGAAAAGCTTATCAACCTTTCCCCTGCCGGCTTGTTCGATAAGCGAATGAACAAGACCGGTCCCCATCTTGCTTTTAGTTCGCTTCATATCGGGATGAGGGCAAATTGTGCATTTGGCATTGCAAAGATTCGTTGTCTCAATGGATAGCTCGGCTGGAAAAGGAGTTATTCGGGAAGTTTTCGCGCGAATATTTTTACTGTAGATTTTATTATATAAAGCAAACTTATCGCAAAGCTTTAATAGCTTGTAAGCATGCTTGCGTATAAAACTATTGTATCGAATGTAGTCTTTAATGGCTTTCAAATTTACGTCCGCATGTTGAGTGAGATACCCTTGCTGTATTCAAACCGCTGGCGTCAGGATGTTGTCCGCTTAGTCGGACTTCCATCTTGACGCATACAATCCGTTAGCCGCTAAGCAATGTTTAGCAGCCGGAGCAAACATATGCATCGCGCGTAGGGGCGTATTGCAATGCGACTCTACGCACGGCTTTATTATAAATCCCAATGCAACTAAAAGATTTCCGGTCAATAATAATTTATCAACAACCGCGCCAACCCTAAAAGGATAAGCTATTAAGATATTATTTTTTGAAGGCTTTATTTTCAACCGAACCTTCAATTTCGTAGTTTATGATTTTATCAAGATATGACTTAGGCAATGGGTATGGCTTGTTTTTGTATGCCTGTATGCACACTAAGGTAGTAAAGGCATGGATAGCACATTCATCGCTATCATTATAAATTAAATATTCGTAAGTGATGCTGGTTCGAGAAACCCGCGATGTTCTGACCATTATGGTAATCATCCTGTCAAAATAAAGAGGCTTGATATAATTACATTCTACTTTGGCCACCACATACTGAAGCCCTGAATCGAGAAAATCCTGATAGCCGACACCTATGTCTTTCCAATATTCGACTCTGCCGATTTCAAGGTATTTAATTATAACCGAATGATGAACGACGCCCTGCAAGTCGACCTCATAGAAACGGGTTTGAAAACTGGTTTTAAATTTAAAAAAGTCTTTATTAAATACTGGCTTCATTTTGATTGCGCCATTCGGTTAATATGCGGTTTAATTGTTCCAACCTGAAAGGTTTATTGAGCACTGCATCGACTCCGGCATCCTCCAATGTTGATTTATACAGATTTACGCCCCATGTTGATATTAAAATCGTATATATCCGGCTGTCAAAATCCTTTATTTGGCGGGATAACTCAAGTCCGGGAATATCCTGTAAGGATATATCAATGACAGCTATATCAACAGGCTCACGGTTATAGCGGGCTGATTCGAGGTAGGCTAAGCCCGCCGATGCTGATGTTTCAGCGTGAAAATTATATTCGGTTTCGGAAAATATATCTTTTAGAAGCTCTGTGAAAACACTATTGCTTTCAATGGCTAAAACCGTAATTTTCTTTGTTTGTTTATCAACAACCCCGCCAATTTCTAAATCTGCCGGCGGCGTCTTTAATCGCCCGGGCAATTCTATCATGATATTGTGAAGTCCGGCGTGTTTAATTAATTCAGGCGATGGGAATTTAAGATTGACCTCGCCCTCTATTGTCAGGGTAATGATGTCATTTAGTGATGATGTCTTCAGCCTAACTCGTTTACCATCGAGAATTGATTCCTTTAATATATCCTTGATAATTTTCTCGAAGCCGCTTTTATCGGATTCCATCTCAGATAGTTTTATTCCCGGATGAAAATCAACGTCTAAGTTTTCTTTGTCGAGCGCAGTCTGTATTATTTCATCGAAGCTATTTTTTTTGCCTATCTTTTGCAATATCCGCAATCCCTTAAAAGCCGGGCGTTCTAAATTAACAAGCCATTGTTTAAGTTCGCTGATATTAACATAGTCGCCGTTTTGAGAGAGACGAGCAAATGCCGATTGGATATTTTCAGTTATAGAATTTAAAATCGGGGCTAACTGTTCGCTGACTTTTTCCAATTCCTTATTGTCCGGTTCAGATAAATTCAGCTTCTGGTTTTCCGAATGAATCCGGCTTTTAATATACTCTAAATTGGCTAAGTATTCCAAAAGCTGTATGTCATCATTAAATTCTTGCAAATCAGAAATTCTGGCAGCATCAACAGCAAAAACCGCAAACCAGCTGTCAGAGAATGAAAGGCAGCAGCAGACCGCTTTTTTATTCTTGAAACTAACACCGGTAAAAAACTCCGGAATATCCTCAAAATCAGCTTTGAAAAACTTGCCCGGTTTAATAATGGTTTGAATAAAATCGGCGTTGATATGCTTGTTTATAAGAGCGTTGTTATCATCATGGGGGCTGTCAATGTCAGGCCAATAAATAGAGCGGCACCTACCGGATGAGATTGTAATAACGCAAAACGGCAGACCGCCGAATAGTTTTGCCGGATAGTCAGCCAACATCCCAAAAATCGAGCTTTTAGCATTGTAAAGGTTATGCTTTAAGTCTGCAAATAGCCGATGGTAAAACTCGATTGTATTTTTTAGAAGCTTGTAGGCGGCAGTCATTCGCCTGTTTTCCCGTCCCAAAGCCAGTGCTTGGCCAAGTTTGCAGCCAAATTCCTCAAGCGTAGTTATATCAAGCATTCCGCGATGGTATTTCTTGCGGCCAAGCAATGTAATTACTCCCCAGCATTCGTTATCGACAATGATTGGCGCAACTGCCAAGAATGAGTAGCCCTCGATTTTACCGCCGAAAAATTGGTAGTCGGGGCTGACGCGGAGATCGCGGATAATTAGCACTCGCTTATTCTGAATTGTCCTGCCTATCGCCGATTGTCCCGGTTGTAATTGCTCGAGTTTTTTTGCGCAGGATGGAGCCAGACCGCGATAACTGCCCATTATAAGCATGTTTCTCGGCTTGTGAAAAATATGAATAGCGCCCGAATTGAGCGAGAAAAGTTCGAGGTATCTATCTAATGAATAGTTTAACAATTCGATTAAATTTTCACGACTGGCGGCAACATGTAGAATATCACCAAGAGTTCTTGCCTGAAATTCGGCAGCCGTATTGTTTTTCCGCTGGCTGAATCCAACCATTAATCGATATATCCCGATTGTAAAGAAAATTATTCCTATACCAAATAGAAGCGTTGGGATAATATCATAAGGCTTGCTGATAGCTATGGCAGCTGTTATTGCCGAAACGATTATAACAATTGAACCAAACCAGCTCAAGGTACTTTTGGTCTGATGCTTAAAATGTAAAACAAGCAGACAGCCAATCGCAAACAATCCAACCGCAAGAAATAAAATGAAGCTATACATAGTTAAATTATCCTATAGTCGCAGGCTTTTGTCAAGGGTTTATGCAAATTTTTCAAAGCTGGCAAACAGAGTTTTGGCCTTAGACAGCGCCACTTTTGCGAAAATCATATCACCTGTTTTGAGGTCAGGCTTATCGGTTATTAATACCGATTGGCCGCCGCGGGTTTTGCCTTTCGGCATGATGGGTTTCCGTCGGCTATGGCTGTCTATCAGTATTTCGAGCGATTGATTATTCCAGCGGGCATTTCTCGATTCGGATATTTTCTGCTGAAGTTCGATTAATCTGCTGAGGCGGTCGATTTTTTCCGGTTCGGGAATATCATCGGCAAGCTCGGCGGCTTTCGTTCCCGGCCTGACAGAATAACGGAACATAAACGCCGAGTCATATTCAATTTCCTTGACTATAGATATTGTCTGCTGAAAATCAGCCTCAGTTTCGCCGGGATATCCGACTATTAAATCGGTCGATAAGGTAATATCGGGAACGGCTTTTTTCAGTTTGGTGATACTATCAAGATAATGCGCCGTATCATAGCCGCGGTTCATCGCTTTGAGAATTTTATCAGAACCCGATTGAAGCGGCAGGTGAAGCGATTCGCATAAATTGATGTTGTTGTTGAAACAACCGATAAGCTCATCGCTGAAATCCTTGGGGTGCGAGGTTAAAAAACGCAAACGAGGGGGAGCATACGGAGCCAGCTTATTCAGCAGTTTCGGGAAATTGAGGTTGTTATCGTTATAAGAATTCACGTTCTGACCCAGAAGCGTGATATCAATAGCGCCCCGCTCAACCAGCATCTTCATTTCGGCGATGATGTTATCGACCGGTTTCGAGCGAAGTGAACCCCTGACATACGGGACTATGCAGTATGAGCAGTAATTCTCACAGCCGCGGGTAATCGCCAAGTAAGCATTAACGTTCCTCTTCCCGCCTCTTGAGGCTAAGCCGGGCAATTTGGCTTTTTCGTCTATATATACTTGCCTGTTATTAGCGCTTTTGATTATCTCAGGGATTTCCGGGAGATAATCCGGGCCGACCACATAATCGACGCCCGGTATCTTATCGATAATTTCCTGACCAGCGCGTTTAGCCATACAGCCAGCGACAATCACGATTAATAAGGGATTCTTCTTCTTGAGAGCCGCCAATCCGGCGATATGCGCCATCGCCCGGCTTTCGGCTTTTTGACGGACACTGCAGGTATTGACCACAATCAGGTCGGCGGAATCGGGCATATCGGTAATCAGACAGCCATTACCGGCGAGGATTGATTCGAGCACTTCGCTGTCGTACTGGTTCATCTGACAGCCGAATGTCAGAATGTAAGCTGAATTTAGCATAGCATAAGCAAGATATAGTTATTAGTCGATTGGGGCAATATAAAATCATAGTTATCGCCCTCAGGATGTCATCCGGCAACTGCCGAACTCTATTTTGAGGGATAAAAAGAAAAGGGAAACCCGACATTTTAAACTTTGATAAGTTGCTATATGCTGACTTATATTTAGTGTATAATTTGAAGTATTTGTCATAATGTTTTAAAAGCAGCAGGAGAATAAAATGAGCAGAGCATTTATTTGCATCGTGTTGTTTGTTGTTATAGCTGTATCATCGGTAACGGCAACAACAATTCATGTACCGGCGGATACTGCCACAATACAGGGCGGTATCGATATGGCGGTTAATGGCGATACGGTGCTGGTTGCAGAGGGGCATTATTATGAGCGCATTAATTTCAATAGCAAAAGTATTCTTCTCACAAGCGAGTTTATGTTGGATGGTGATACTCTTCATATTCAGAATACTATCATCGATGCTGATACTTTGGTTTTGGGCGTTGCCGATACCGGGAGTGTTGTTTGCTTTGTAAATGGCGAGGATTCAACTTCGGTGATTCAAGGATTTACTATTCAGAAGGGTATTGGGACTATTGAATTTGAGACCTACCGGAGGGGCGGTGGGATTTATTGCAGCAGTTCTGATCCCACAATCAGCAACAATACTATAAGCAATAATAGCATAAGTGAAAATGTTTCCTCTCGCAACTATGGCGGAGGGATTTATTGCAGGTTTCATTCATCTCCGACTATAAACAACAATACGATAGCTGAAAATTCTGCCTTATCCTATTTGAGCTATAGCGGCGGGATTTATTTTAGGTATTCTTCTTCAACCATAAGCAACAATACGATAACTGGAAATTCTGCTGTCATTGGCGGGGGGATTTCTTGCGAAAACATTTATTCTATCACTTTAGCTAACAATACGATTACCGGAAATTCTGCGGAATGGTACGGAGGTGGGATTTTTTGTAGAAATCGCAATCCTATAGTTGTTAATACTATATTATGGGCTAATATCGCAAACTTTGGCGGTAATGAAATATACATTGACAGCGATTCTTCAATAATAATTAACTATAGCGACATTCAAGGCGGTTGGGAAGGCGAGGGCAATATCGATTGTGATCCGATGTTCTGCAATCTTGACGATAATAATTATTATCTCGCTGAAAATTCATGCTGTCTTGGAGCTGGTGAAGGTGGTATTGATATCGGCGCTCTCGGGGTGGGATGTTCAGGATATCCATACTTAATGGGCGATGCCAATATGTCTTTAGGTTTATGGCCGCCAAGTGTCATAGGCAGTGATGTTACTTATATGTCGCACTTTTTCATGGGGATGTACAACCCACCCTGCCTTATTTATGGCTTCTGGGCTTCGGCAGATATAAACGGCGACTGTATGATTATAGGTAGTGATGCGGTTAAGTTAGTTAGGTATTTCAAAGGCAAAGATGTAATCTCATTCTGCCCGGCTTATCCGCCTTTATGGTCATCCTCCGGATGATTGCCCGGATTACCCGCCGGATGGCTGGCCTAATTGTGAGTAGCATAATGCAAGTTGGCGCATGAGGACGTACGCCAAGCATAGAAAGAAGGGCGTATCTGCCTGAGGCGGACGCTCCTACACGCTGAGTATATAATATTTTAATATAGTATTTTTATTCGTATTCATAACTATTAATCATAACTCATCCTTAAGCCCCTGCAAAATCTTCAATGCCTCAAGCGGAGTTAAAGTATCGATATCAAATGCTCTCAGCTTCTCAGCGATTTTCGATTCCTGCGCCGAAAACAGCGATATCTGATATGACTGCTCAGTAGGTCGAGCTTTCTTAATCTTGCGCCTGACTGCATCCGGCGGTTGTTTTGCCTCAAGCTGATTTAATATCTTGTCGGCTCTTTTAATAATCGACATAGGCAAACCCGCCAGCTTAGCCACCTCGATGCCGTAAGAATCATCACAGCCGCCCGGCTTTATCTTCCTGAGAAATACTATTTTATCGCCCGCCTCTTTAACCATCACCTGAAGGTTGTTTATACCCTCATAAAGCTCCGCCATCTCGGTAAGCTCATGGTAATGAGTGGCAAATAATGTCCGTGAGGCAATCTTCGAGTTTTCACAGATATGCTCGGTTATCGCCCAGGCTAACGATAAACCGTCATAGGTGGAGGTACCCCGACCAAGCTCGTCTAAGAGTATCAGGCTTTGCGGCATGGCGTTATTGATGATGTTGGCGGTCTCGCTCATCTCGACCATGAAAGTAGATTGTCCATGCGCCAGTTTATCAGCTGCGCCAACCCGTGTGAATACGCGGTCGGCAATCGATATGGAGGCGGTATCGGCAGGCACAAATCCGCCCATCTGAGCCATCAGCACAATCAAGCCCACCTGACGGAGATATGTCGACTTGCCCGCCATATTAGGGCCGGTGATTATCTGGATGCGTTTATCATCCGAGTTGATAACGGCGTCATTGGCTATGAACTCGCCCGGCGGCAAAGATTTTTCCACCATCGGGTGACGGCCGGCTTTTATATCGATAAGTCCGCCTCTCCCCTTTTCATCATCCTTATCATAGATTTTCGGCAGAGTATAACCATTCAGCTTGGCAGAAACCGCCAGCGACTGGAAGTAATCTATTCGGGCAGCCGCCGCCGATGTTGTCAGGATGCGGGCGGACATCCCCTTGATTGTGCCCTTAAGCTTGATAAAAAGCTCCGCCTCCAAAAGGTTTATCTTTTCCTCAGCCTTTAAAATCAGCTCCTCTTTAACCTTCATCTCCTCGGTGATGAACCGCTCGGCATTTACTAATGTCTGCTTGCGGATATATTCATCCGGGACTTTATCGACATGCGGCTTGGTAACCTCGATATAATAGCCGAATACTTTATTGAAACCAACTTTTAGCGTGGGGATGCCGGTGCGCTTTCGTTCCTTTTCCTGAAGGCTTCTGATATATTGCCGGGCATCGGATATGCCATCCCTTAAATCATCAAGCTCTGATGAGTATCCCTTTTTGAATATGCCGCCCTCGAGATATGACACCGGCGGATTATCGACTAAACCTTTCTCGAGAACCGGCAGGATGTCGGCGAAATCATCGAGCGCATCGGTTAATTCGGAGAAGACATCATGGCTTTCGGCCAAGCGGCGTTTGAGTTTTACGACCGAGTCGAAGGAGGATTTCATGCCCAGCAAATCGCGCGGCGTTGCCCGTCCCGCCACGAACCGCGACAGCATCCGTTCGAGGTCTTTGATATCTGCAAGTATATCGTGAATATCATCGCTTAGGTTTCGGTCATTGTAAAACGCGATAACCTTTTTCTGCCTGTTCAATATCCGTCTCTTGTCAATCAAGGGCGCAATAATCCGCCTTCGCATAAGCCGTTTGCCCATCGGTGTGCGGCATTTATCCAAAAGCCACAGAAGCGAATACTCTTTACCGCCGATAGAGCTTTCCACAAGCTCGAGGTTGACGATAGTGGCAGCATCGAGATACATCTCCTTATCTGCCGAGGCGCGCTTGAGCGTTTTGAGATGGTCGACCTGCCCCTTCTTAAGCCGCTTTACATAATCAAGCAATGCCCCTGCCGCGCTGATTGCCAGAGCCATATCGGAGACGCCGAAACCATCCAATGAGATAGTGCCGAAATGACGGTTCAAATTGCTCTCGGCGAACTCCTTCTCATAGCGGAAAGCCTCGGTTCGGTAGGAGGGAATTTTATTTGATTTCAGCGTACCGGCTAAGGGGTTGTGATGGTTATCAGGCAGCAGCAATTCGGATGGCTGATAGCGGTTGAATGTCAGTTCGAGACGGTCGAGCGGCGTCTGGTCGAGGATGAACTCGCCGGTGGTGTAATCCAGCAGGGCAACGCCGGCCGTGTCGTCCTCGATATAAACCGAGGCGATGAAACTGCCGGTATCCTCATCGATAACGCCATCGACTGTGATGCTTCCGGGGGTGAGCACCTCGGTAACATCCCGTTTGACTATGCCTACCGCAAGCTTGGGGTCCTCTATTTGGTCGCAGACAGCTACGCCGTAACCGGCTTTGAGCAGACCGGCAAGGTATTTCTCCGCCTGATGATGCGGCACGCCTGCCAGCGGTATCTTGCCCGATTTGCCGTGATTGCGCGCGGTGAGAGTAATCCCCAGCACATCGGAGGCGATTTTGGCATCATCGCCGAACATCTCATAGAAATCCCCCATGCGGAAAAAGAGGATACGGTCGGGGTATTGCTGTTTGATTTTGAGATATTGGGTCATGAGGGGCGTAGTTTTTTCGGTCATGCGGGCAAGTTAATGGTTTTTGGGAGTGTGGTCAATGGTTTAGTTGGGAATTGTTGGTGGGGTGGAATGTCGGGATGGCCGTTATGTTAGAATATGATCTACTTAGCTTTAAATTTATACCTCAGTTTTGTTATTTATTCCTCTTTTATTTCAGGAACTTCGAATATCATGGGAACACTAGATCTAAATGCTTTACCAGCTGCAATAGCTTGTCTAAATTTCAATTTTGGCAGACTCCCAACAATATTTTGTCCAAAATAGTTTGCAAGGAAGTCACTACTTGTTTTGTCAAATTCCTGAAAAGAAATTATAGTATTACATTGAGTTAGAATAGTTTTAGATACATTTGCTGTTCTTTGTGCGATAACTAAAAGACCTACATTGTACTTTCTTCCTTGTAAAGCTATTTGTGCAATACTATTTAACAATGGCTGAGAAATTTTGTCTGACACACCTGAGAAGCTCCATTCTGGCACAATTGTATGAGCTTCTTCTAATACTAAGCAAACTCTTTTCCCGAAATTGTTTTTTGTCTTTGCGATATGGAACAATATTCTGAAAAATGTTTTTGTGTAAGTTAATACACCTGAAGTGTTTTCGACATGAGGTAGTTCAAAAATAGAAAGTTGATCGTCAGCTTCAAGGAATTTTTTTAATTCCTCATTCATCTTCAGGGAAATCTCTTTTTTCTTTTTACGAGATTTATCATTATCTTTATTGAAATTGCTTGCTATTTCTTTTTCGATATTATCAATATCTTTAAATAACTGCGTGGATGTTTCGATAGGAATAGTATGTTTTGGGTTTAAATCTGTGAATTTGCCAATATATTCACCTGTAAAGTCAATACATATAACCTTAGTATCTTTATCTTTTATAAATTCCCTTATAAGATTTCTGGAAAATATCGATTTCCCGGTTCCAGTAACACCAATAACTGCAAGATGGTGTGACATCGCTGTGGTTTTATTAAGAGTTACTGGATAGTTAGTATTTGGAATTTTGCCAATAACAAATTCGTCTTTCTCAATCTTAGGTTCACTAATTTTTGACGCAAGAAAAACAGGCGAATTAATACCAGGTACCCAACCAAATTGTTCAAACTGAAATTTTGTTTGATTCCAATTGCCAAGCTGTAATGCTTCACCAATTATTAACCCAGTTTGATTTTTTTGCTCAAGCGTTTCAATTTTTGTAATCCCTTCCACTATTTGATAAAGTATGTTCTTTCCATTTACTGACACTTCTAATAATTGCCCCTCGGAAACCTCTATCTGTGAATTATATATAAATCTAATATTATTTATCCTGCTATTGTCAGTGACTATACCTACAAACCTTTTCAGGAAATCATTCTGCGGTATTTCGTTTAATTTGTATACAACATCTAAACTGTGATCCTTCAGAATAACTTTGTTGCTAAAAATGTTTTCAATTTGGCTATTTGATAAAACTTTTATCCATTGCACTTGATTTAGAAGGTAAGTATCTAGCAACAATCCCTTTCTAACTTTTTTATCTGTTGAATACTGAAATTCAACAAAATCGAAAATTCTTGCCTTTGCTGTTCTTGATGAAAAGTCAAATAGTTTTACTAGAAAAGTGTTCTTTGACTGAACACCAAATATTTGGCCAAGTGCATTTTGTACACCATCTTCTTTTTTTGAAACAAACAGATCTCCAATAATTCTAGAAAGTGAAGGAATATTGAAAATTTTAAAAACCACCCAATAAATAAATAATGCATTGAATTCAGTTGAGCCTACACCAAACTGTTTAAATGCCCCCCAAATAAAAAAAGCGGAGAATAGAACATCTGGTTTTCCTATTTCTCGATTAAGCCTTGAAAAGAACTTAATTGATTTGGTTTCTTCAGCAAGTTGTTTTTGTCTTACCCAAAGTAAAATGTAGCTAACAAGTAAAAGATATAAAGTAACTGTGAAAAATACCCAAAAAATAAAATCTCGATTTATATCTTTCACTAGTAGTAACGAAACACCTGCCATTACTGAATTTATAAATACATTGGAATCTTTAGAAAAATGTGGTTGATCAATTAATGATAATAGGATTAATAGTAGCAGTCCTGAAGTAAACCAAAAATCGCTCATTACGAAGTTTAAGCTACCTGTAAGTGAATAGCCAACTACCATCAGAGTTAAAAAAGAAAAAGACAATAATGTTAGTCGATATGTTTTACTCATATTTATTTTTGGCTTATTTAATCCCTGGCATCATAAACGGATAAAGAATTGATATTTTTAATTTCATGTTGGAATTCTTTCTCCCACGAATCGGGAATGCCTTCTCTTTTAAGTTTAATAAATGATTGAATATAATTGGGAGTTTCTTCATATTGTCCCAGAAAGTACTCGTAGTTGTTGCTATTTTTGTTACTTTTATTTTTTTTATTCTCGAAACTAAAGTATTCTGCTAAAAAACGTAAGAATCCAATACGGTTCATTCCTTTTTTACCTAATGGACAACATAAAAAACATGATAAAGGTGTGGATTCTTTCAAAATATCATCATAATTGATTCTTTTTTTCCCCGATAAAATAAATTTATTATAAATATTATTTCCACCTGCCATATATACGCCTTCATCCGTAATACCCATTCTGCATCTAACATTATCTGCTTTTGATGTATAAAATGCATAAAATGGAATAAAGTTTTCTTCTTCGGAATTTTGAATAAGCTTATCTATTTGTAATCCATACTTGTTTGTATATGCAAGAGATGCATAGTTATCCTTATTAATCTTGATCTTTTTGCTTGCACTCGCATTTTGTAACTGTATTCATTAAAGATAAACCACCATTCCCAATCTGCTCCTGTATGTTTTGCTTCTTCATTCCTTGAAAATGCTTTATAACTAATTTTATTTATTTTTTCTGATATGCTAAAAAGCAACCAATCAGTAATAGATTCCTCCTTTACTGATGGCTGTTGTTTAATCCATTTCCTTATGTATAAACAACATTTTCTTAATTCTTTACAATCATTCTTCATATTAATTCCTCCCCGTGTTATGCCCTCCATAATACTATACAACTCATTTCTACATCAGTATACTTTACCAAAAAATCAATGTCAACCAGAATCAACAGCAAAAGACAAAAGCCTGACCACCCGCCAGAGTTCTCATTATGAGCTATCCCTCATGATGTTCCAACAGCTTGCCGGATGCCTCAAGCGGATGACATCCTTAAGGGCGCGCTTGCATCATGGGTGTGGTCGGCATACATCCTCGTGTGCCCCTTACCGGATACACTTGTGTGTGATGCATCATAGATATTTAGCATGCTAAAACGCATACAGCAAGGTCAGATGATATGACCCTTCGCTGAGGTCTAACTCTCTTTGATTGACAAAAGCGTATTCAAAACGCAATGGTCCAACCGGCGTAAAAAAATGCAATCCCAAACCGGAGGTGGAAACAATCTCGTTAAGCTTAAAATCCCTGATATCGAAAAACACATTGCCAATATCTACAAATACCGAACCGCCGATTCGCCAGAACAGCGACCGCCTCAATTCAAAATTAGTCAGAATAAGCAGCTTGCCGCCCTTAGGCAAACCTATCAAAGAAGCAACGACATCATCATCTTTAGTCCAGACCGGGCCAAGCATATTTTCGGCGAAACCTCTAACTGTTTTAGCGCCGCCGAGCTTGAATCTATCATCGGTGCTTGTTCTGCCGTTATTGCCCAATTCCTCAATAGCGCCAATTCTAAACCTTGAGGCAAGCAGGTTATCGCCAAAAAGGAATTTGTATCGGCTCCAGTAGAATTCACCCTTGATGTAGTTAAAATCGCCGCCGAGATAATGCCCGACATATTCTAAGGATGTATAAGAGTATGAGCCTCTCTGAGGCATGAATATATTATCACGAGTATCCCGTCGGCCATAAACAGAAAGCCTTCTTCTAATGGAGTTGTCGCCTTCGAGCCTGAAAGCCATCGCTTCCGCACTACTGGCGCCGTGATAATCAACAAACTCAACTCTGGCGGAAAATGTAACGTTTGTATAGCGGTTCATATCTTTAAATAGCGAGGCAGTCCCCGATATTCTATCATAGTATTTATCATAGATGGGGTCTTTGTTGCTCGGCTCATAAATAGTCCCGATGGATAGCGGCATCCGGCAGCCCAAAAACCATGGCTCGATGTAGCTCGCTTCAATGGAGGCTTTCACATGCTTGAATTCGAGGTCGGAGAAAAGGTCGCCGACTGTTATGGCTCTTTCCTCCTCAACACCCTTTTTGGCAAGCTGAATACTGTTGCCCACTGAGAATATAAGCTTCCGGCCGGTACCCCATAGATTGCGATTACCCCAGCTAACCGAGGTTCTGAATACCGAATTAAAATCTTCATCCTGATTTATACCAAAGCGGAAGTTTATAAAATTGGATTTTCTTTCGGTAACAATCAGACGAATATTTGTAAAAGCTGTATCTGCTTTGGATGTATCAAGGTTAACAAATACCAGTTCATCGGATTTTTTTAATTTTATAAACTTTAAGATGCCGGTAGAATATAATCTTTGACGGCTTTCGATATTAAGCTTGCGGCTATATGGTTTCCCTGATTCAACAAGAAGTTCCCTCTTTAAAACACTCTCTTTAGTAGTTGATTTTCCCTCTCTGCTGATTTCAATATCTCCGTTATACACAAAGCAACTTTCGGCGATATCATAGTGGATAGCAACTTCTGTTGAGTCGAAAGTATATTCATAGTCGGTCGTTACTTTAGCATAGGGATAACCATTATCTGAGTAATTGTCTCTTATTCTAAATGCAGCGGCTAAAACGGCGTCATTATTTACAGGTTCACCCGGTGTAATATTCCGGGTAAATTTATGAAAGTTTTCATTTAGTCCCGGCAGTCCGCCATGAATCTCTAAGTAATCAACATATACTTGTTTCCCTTCATTTATATTAAAAGCAACAGTAACCATCGAGGAATCGTTTTCATAATAATCAACAAGTGTATCAACCACCACGGTAAACAGGAATCCATTTTGATTGTAAAGTTTTAATAGTTGTTTGACATCGAATTTTATATTCGTTCTTGATATTCGTCTTTTCTTAAAAACATTATACCATTTGTTGGGTTTGGTTAGAAGTATATTTAGAATTTTCCCTTCAGAGAAATAGCGATTGCCGTTGATATTTACTTCCTTAATAATCTGGCGCTTATAAACGAAATTTTTAGCTATCGCATGCGGCGATAGAGATAATATAATGAAAAGCGCTATGATAGCTCTAATATTCATAACCAAACTTTAAATTCAGGGAAACACCTTCATCCCTTGTTCCCTGTTTTCCCTCGAATGAAATATTGTTGTTAAAGAAATACTCTATACCGAATGTTTGCTCGGCTTCTTCCGAAAGCAGCCGGGAATATCTTAAAAATAGTTTAGGCGATATATATTTAGCTACAGAAATCCTGGTAGAGCGAGTATTTCCTTCCTTATCGTAGGGATTAATATCTAACTCGTCTATTAATCCAATTTGAGTAGATGGATTGTACAAGTTAATAATGTATTCTCCGGCTCCCTGAATTAATTTATCAGCGAAACTGTTGCCGGTGGTAATAACCTCGCCGCCTCCGGTTATCGTATTATTAATCAAAGTAGATATTATATCATCGTCTGAGTATTGCGAACCCTCTTCCGTGTGAATCTCCGGAGAAGCAAGAGTTCCCGTTATTAGTAGGTTGAAATCCGTATATTCAATTCCTTCAGTTTCAGAGTTTCCTCTAATCTTTGTAGTTACTTGAAAATTGAGATTAGGATTCATTTCGTCGATATCTTCAAAAATCATCTCGCCATTTACAACTTTGAATTTTAAATTCCAGAGAAAGAAATTACCTCTGATAACTTCAAGAGTGCCTATAGTGTTGTATTGTCCTTTTTCCCTGGTGAGAGTTATATCGCCATAGAGTTCCATGTCAGCTTCAGTGTTTTTAACCCACATATTATTTGCCGCCCTGATATCAAGATTAATATCCCATTGAGTTGAATCCTCAAGTACTTCCGCAACTGATGTATCGCCGGTAGCTGCAAAGCTTTCAAACGGTTCTCTCATATCAAGCCTGATTAACTGCACCCAGCCGTTAACAGTTGGCGGTGACGCTCCCTTGATATCAATATATATATCCGCCAAACCCTGAATGTCGTAAGCTTCAGTTGAAAATTCACAGCCGCTGCCCGATAGAGTCAAATCATAATCGAACATGCCGCCGCGCAGTATCTTAATAGTACCATTACCGGATACTTTTCCGTAATCACCATTTACATTTCGTCCGGTGCTTAACATCTTTGCCAAACCTCCTTTTGAGGATTTCACAAAGCCGGATAAATCATCAATAAAAACAGAATCATTCATCATACGGCCGGATACCGATATATCATTAATCGGGTCAATAAGGTCTAATGCTTTTAATGTTCCGCCGTTTATAAGGAAATTTCCATCTACGTTAGGCCTATCATAAGTACCGGTATAGGCAATATCAATATTGAAATCGCCATCAAAATCTTCAACCGATGGTACAAACAGAGGGACTAATTCAATTGTTGAGCCGGAAGCAACCAGGTGAAGAGAAATAGGGTCATTAGATAATCGTTCATCATCCGTTGTAAACGACAGGTTTATCGGCAGAGTGCCGGTTATAGTATAAATTGCGCTGCTGTTTTTAAGTTCGGCAGGCTCGAATGTCAACCTTGAATCATTGTAAATAGCTGTAATATTAAGTGCCCCCAGATTAACATCATCAATAGATAGGTTGGAAAATAAAAAATCGGCTGATAATTGAGGCAAATCGAAATCGCCGCCAACTTTAATATTGCAGGAAAGAATGCTTGTTATTTTCCTGTCGGAAACAAAATAATTCACTATCGGTTGAATCTCCAACTCATCAGCCAAAATGTCAATATCCATCTGACCCTCAAATGTAACAGTGCCCGCTATATCAAGAGAGCTTAACCGAGAGAAAAGCTTAAAATCCTTAAATTGAACTTCCTTATCATATACATCAATGATTAGCGGGTTGACACAAAAGACCGTATCATTCCAGAGCTTAATATCAAGCGTGTCAATCACAAGACACGGCGGTATACTGCCATTATCATAAGAGCCGGTCATATACATCTGATTATTTTTATTTTCCCAGAAGACTTTATCAAGAAAATATTTTTCACCGGAAACTAATATAGAGAAACTACCGGAATCAACCGGGATTGAATAAAGATCGCCGCCCAGCCAATTTCCATTTATAGTTCCCACCTTATGCGAGATAAACGATTTCAAGTCGACGTCTACATTGAATGAATCTGCCGCGAGGCCATAAAAGCGGCATGAGTCGGATTGAAAGGCGCCGCGAATATTGAAATCCTCAGTCGGTCCATCAACCGAAAGCACGGCTCGTCCGGAACCATCCAAATCGTTAATAAAAAACTGATTTTGGAAATTAGCCAAGTCATAGAATTTCACATCCGCCGCCAAATCAATACTGCCGGTATATTCAAGCAAGCCTTCAAGAGTAATCCAAGTATCCTTATAGCTGACTATAAAACCGGGTTGGAAAGTAAGACAATTTATATCGAATTCTATTTCACCTACTGCCTGATGAAAATGATATATATCAATATCAGCTTTAGTTAAATCCATATCGATGTTCATTCTGAAACTGCTTTCGGCAAACCCCAAACCCTTAAGGGCTATTTTGCCGGAGAAAGCGGAATAAATATCTGGGCTGATATTCTGAAGATTTAAGTCTTCTATGCTGCCCTCAAAACCATAAGATTCCGGCAAGGTATTAAAATTGATATAGCCTTTGCCTGAAAGCGGCGCTTTAAATACATTGCCCTTAAAATGATCAAAGTAAAGTATTTTCGAGACGAAACGTATATCCGTATAAAAATCTTCTAAATCCCTTTCAAATAGAGTGCCATTGCCCTTAAGCCGCCCTGAAAATTTCTTGATTCCGCCGTTAATGCTGCCGTTAGCTTTGAAAATGCCGTCGAGGTTAATACCGCTTAGGGATTTAATATCTTCAAGATTCAAAGGGGAAAAATCAAACGATAATTGAAAATCAGGATCATTTAATTTATCGATATTGCCCGATAAATACATTTGAGACCTGCTGGTTTTTATATTCAAAGAATCAATTAGCAGCGTATTTTCAATGAGTGAAAATTCACCACAAAAACTTTCTATTGCGAAATTTTTTTGCGGACAATTGCCTGAAAGCTCCTTAAGGCCAAGCGAAATTAATTCGCCGCTGCTGCTAAAAGAACCGCTAATGCAGGGAATATCAATAGTAACAACCTCATCGCCAGTGAGCGTTTTTATATTAATGTTTGTTAAATCAAATCGGTCAATATTTATTTTTGGCATGGATGCTTTTTTCGGAGGGTTTTCGGTTTGTTCCGACTTGAGCGGTTTTCCGAGTATATTTTCAGGCATTAAAGACAGATTAATGCTATCAATTTTTAAATCGCTAAAAGACAGGTCATTAAATAGAATACTGTTAATAGAATAATTAGCTTCGATGAATTTTATATCGCCTATTTTAACTGTTGCCTTAGTACTGTCAATCACATGAAATAACTGAATGCTATCGAGTCTGACCCGGCCCCATAGGTCGCGGTTTATTTTACCTATAGCGGCCTTACAACCGATTTCATTCTCAAGGTAATAATTGAGCCAATTATTAACTTGCTGTTCGGGAACGGTTGTAAAAAAGAATAAGTATAATATAAGAGCAATAAAAAAAAGTATTACAGATATTACCGTAAGTGATATTTTAAAAACTCTTCTCATTTATTATCTTCTACGCCTCTAATGACTATTTTATCTATCATAGACTCAAATTCCAAGAGTTTTTTAAATATAAATTATGATTTTTGCCCTTAGAATGTCATCCGCTGAGGCGTCCGCCGTAAGCGGGCTATCCTGAAGAATATAATAGATTCAAAGAAAATGGTTGGGATGGATCACATAAACAACCTAAACCGCCTTTGCAGGCGGTTCAGGTTAGATTTTAAAGTTAGGATACTGATTTCTTAATAGCCATGCCAAATTTGAAAATAGGCAGATATATAACAATTACAACCCCTAAAAAAACAAAAGCGATTAAGACAATTAATAATGGTTCAATCAGAGAAGTCAATCTTGTGATTACCGATTCGAGCTGCTTATCATAAAAATTGGCTGCTTTCGACAACATCTTCTCTATTTCGCCAGTTTCCTCGCCGGTTGCCGCCAAGGAAAGCAACGTGTTAGGGAAAACATCTGTTTTTTTCAAAGAAGCCGCTATGGAATAACCATCACGGACATATTGCGTCGCCTGCCTGATGGCTTTTTGGTAATAAGCATTATCCATAATTTTTCTGATTAATTCCATTGATTCAACAACAGGAACACCAGAGGCAAGAAGCATCCCGAATGTTCTCGACATTTTGCTTAAGTTGGAATCGATTATCAGATTTTTAATAACTGGTATCATTAGTTTTAAGCGATCAAAAATATATTTGCCTGTTTGAGTAAGATTAATAACAGTAGTCAGTATAAAAAACAGGAACAATATGCCGACAAAGAAAAGAAAATTATTTCTTAAGATATTAGAGATATGCAGAAAAAGCTGAGTATAATAAGGCAAATCAGCGCCGAACCTGCCATATACTTCTTCAAACAACGGGATAACAAAAACTATCAAGACAATAGTCAGCCCCGTAAGGGCAGTTACAACAAACGAGGGATAGAATAGAGAAGAAACGATTTTTCTTCGCGTATCATGAAGGAACTCATAATAGTCGGCCAACTCTTCCAAAATAGAATGCAATGAACCTGAAACTTCGCCCGATTTAACCAAGGAGACATACAACGGCGCAAATACTCCCGGGTGATGTTCCATTGCCTCGGATAATGACAATCCCTTTTTAACATCATTTAACATTTCAGCCACGACTTTTCTAAACTTCCGATTGCCCTCTTCATATAAGAGGTTACTGAGCGATTTCTCAATAGTTAAACCGGCAGAAAACATCGTAGCTAATTGACGGGTAAAGAACACAAGGTTTTTTAGCGGAACCGCCGTTTGCTTTTTATGGACATAAAGGGCGATTGCATCAAATAAACTTCCCTTCTGCTGTTCCCGCGCCTTGCGGGCATCAATTACCGAGATAACGGTATTTCCCTGCTCTCGAAGTTTATTCAAAGCCGCATCCAGCGAGGCAGCATTGACAGATCCCTCGTGCTTGTTTCCTTTCGAATCTTTTACTACATAATTGAAATTAGCCATCTGCAATCCAAACGTTTAATTAATTCATTTTGCCTAATCATCGGTAATTGTGGTTCTCGCTATTTCTTCAATCGATGTTAAACCGGCGAGTACTTTTTTAATACCAGCTTCACGAATATTAATCATGCCGGCATCCTTAGCGCCAAATTTAATATCATCCTGATCTTTTCCCTGATAGATAAGTTTACGAATCGGGAGCTTGACTTCCAGAAGCTCGAACAAGCCGGTTCTACCATAATAACCTGTCTTACGGCAGCGAACACAGCCTTTCGGCCTGTATATTTTTTTCCCTTTTATCATAGAGCGGTCAATTTCTAAAAGGGCAAGTTCCTCATCATCAGGTTCATATTCCTCTTTGCAAGCCGAACACAGGACCCGAACTAGCCTTTGCGACATCACCAGATTTAACGTCGATCCCACCAAATAGCGCGGCACACCGATATCAAGAAGTCTGGTAATAGTTGAAGCAGAATCGTTGGCATGAAGCGTGGTGAAAACCAAGTGTCCCGTTAAAGCAAACTTGATAGAGATATCAGCGGTTTCCTGGTCGCGTATCTCGCCGATTAGCACCTTATCGGGGTCTTGACGGAGAATTGACCTTAAGGATGATGCGAAAGTCAAGCCTATTTTATCGCTGGCGGCAACCTGGCTGATTTTATCGATTTGATACTCGACCGGGTCTTCGACCGTTACGATATTATCTTCTTCCCGTTGGATTTCTTTCAAGGCAGCATGAAGCGTTGTCGATTTGCCGCATCCGGTAGGCCCGGAAACGATAATCATTCCATAAGGTTTGGCAATCCATTTGCGGAATATCTCCAGCATCTCCGGCTCGAATCCTAAAGATGTTAAGGTAAAAGCGAAGCCTTTTTTATCCAGAAGTCGAAGCACAACCTTTTCGCCTTTAACTGTCGGCAATATTGACACCCTTATATCAACCTCTTTTTCGGGCATGATAATCGATATGCGCCCATCTTGAGGCAGGCGTCTTTCGGCAATGTTCAGACTCGCCATAACCTTGATGCGCGATATTACGCCATTAGCTGATTTTTTCGGCGCTGTCATAATTTCCTGCAAAGCGCCGTCGATACGAAACCGAACAAGCAAAGAATCGAAAGTTGGCTCAATATGAATATCAGTCGCTCTGTTTTTGATAGCTTCAGAAATAATCAGGTTTACAAGCTTAACAATCGGGGCTTGGTCGAGTTCTCTTTTAAGGTCGTTGACATCAATATCATCGCTTTCACCATTTTCGCCGGTAACGATAAAATCCATACCGGACAATGCCTCGTTAACCTCGTCGGTAGTGCGAAGTTCTTTATACATGCGTTCAATAACTTCATCAATAACGCTCTGCGCGCCCAGAAGCGGGATTATATTCATTGAGGTTATTTTCTGAAGGTTGTCAATAACAACGATATCTTCAGGATCGATCATGACGACCTCAAGAGTATTTTCCTCGACTGTAATAGCAATACAGTGATATTCCCGCGCAAAAAACTCGGGGATGTATTCTAAGGCTTCCTTGTCGATTTTAATCAAGTCTTCAGGGCCGACCAAGCGAATTTGAAGTTGTTCCGAGAGCGCTTTAGCGAGGTTCTCATCGGTAATATAACCCTCGGCAATAAGCACGTCCCCTAATCTTCTGCCATTTTCACCCTGTTTCCTAAGAGCGGCTTTCAGGTCTTTCTCAGAAATTACATTTTCTTTAATTAGTATTTCACCAAGGTACTGCATTTGGTTTTAAAATGCTCCTCTCGTAAATTATTAGGGTTTACTGCAATATATGTCGCATTCGCCTTCAACATCCGCATAGCCTCTAAGCCTGGCGTTCACCTTGGCAGTGCAATGCGGTAAAGCAGGCGGATCTGGAGGTATCTGATAGTCATAGATTCTAAATACGGTATTAGCAAGCCCTAAATAATCGGTTGTATCAGATGTTTGTCCCACTATCTCACCGCAAATCTGAGCGGTGAAAGTTATTACACCATTATGAATAACGCAGCCTAATCCATCAAGAAGTTGAGCCTCGACATCAGAATCCTGATAATTGGGGCTTCCGTCAACATACAAGTAGCCGGGGTTGGGATAAGCGACAATAGTTCCATCATATATAGCCAGAACTATCGGACCGCTTGTATCAGCCATATCTCCTGATGTCACCTCTACCCTGACAGTATCGAAAGTATGCAGACATGAATAAGCCATCCAAGTATACGCCTGGCCTCTTGTACCGAGAGTTTCGCCATCATCGGTAACACCACCGCCTGTATAGGCTGCGCCTTCGATGTAGGCGATGGTATCAGGGATTACTTCGAAATGGACGGCTGTGCTGCATTCGACCGGATTAGTGAATTCGTCCCAAACCAGCGCGGTAATTCCCGTTGTAATCGCCTCACCCTCAACACTTGCAATATTAGAGGGAGCAATTTCAACAATGGCAGGAGGTCCTGATTGAATAGTAACTAGCGGTTTTTCTTTTAATATATTTTCATCATCAATGGATGTCGCTTTAATCCGCACAGTTCCGGCCTTAATTCCGGAGAAAAGCGCTATTGTCGCTCGTCCTTCGACATTTGTTTCGGTTGAATCGATAAGCACTACAGCGGTATCTGTTGGTATAAAATTAAATGACGGAGTTCGAGCGGATGTATCCATTGATGGAGCGGCGGTAATTTCAAATTTTACCAAGAAACCATCGCTTAAGGAATTGCCGTTTTCATCCTGCATTACAGCGTATATCTGAGTTGAGATACCGCCTACTTCAATAGTAGGATTATATGTGAAAAGATCGATATTTGTCGGTTCGCTTGAACGAATATTAATAGGGATATTATTAGACCAAATTGTATCAGCGCCGGCATTTGAAGGAATATATGCCTGAATAGATTCATCCCCCGATTCTAAACCAACACTATAAACTCCCTGCGCCCACCCGTTGTTAGTAATAGCCAGGCTTGTGATATTAGATGACGCTAATTGCTTTTTAAATTGAACCTGAGTTCCATCAATAACTAAACTACCATGAGCATCGCTGACCCTAACCCAGATTATACAATCCTCATTGGAGCCGGCATCCATTGATTCGGGAATTGAATCGGGGGGGATAAACAAAATGGAGGGTTCATCCGGTTGGTATGTTATTGCGGCATAAGCAGAGGTTGTATCGCCTGACAAGCTGATGCCCCAGGCTCTGATAGAATCAGTTTCTGTAATCTGAAGGGGGTCTAAAATCGACGGCGCTGTTAAAGTGAATTCAGCAATTCCATCCGTAGTATAGCCATACGGCGGCTCTAAATGTCCGGAATTAACGGCGCCATAATTATTAATAAATAGCACCGTGTTGTCATCGACAGGAATGCCTGTGGTATCAATAGCGGAAACATACAGCTTAGTTTCGTCCTCGCCATCAGCCGTAAGTCTTAGTTTTTGGGCTGAAATATTCATGCTGGCGATTTCGCCCTGCAGTGATAGGATAACATCTAAAGTATCGGTAGTAGAAGAAATTTCAGTGCTGGCAGTAAATATTAATGAATCAATTACATTATCAGGGTCGGCAAGAGCGCCGGGATCGGTGATATATATTGCGCAGGCATAACCGTCTGAAGTTACACCCGGAGGTATTATCGTGCCGATTGCAGGTCTCCTTGTTGCGGAAACTTTTATACTGTCGATACCCATACCGTTATCATCTCTTACCCAGATGTCAATTTCGACAGTATCCGGTTTGTTGGCTGAATAAACAACAAGGTTGCTCGGCCTGAAGCTTAATGATACTCTCTGATTTTCATCTAAATTCCTGCTTGTAGTACGTCTATTATCGCAGGCGGAAACTATCATCAGGCTTACAAGAACAACGATTCCCAGTAAACCGATTATAGGTATAATTTTATTTCTGGCAAACACAAAAACCTCCTATGGTTAATCCTTTTATTTTTTGGGAGCTATTGCCTTATTTTGAAATTCTCTAATTTCTTCTTGTACATTTTCAACCTTTTTTAATTCATTCAGCTCGGGGTTAATAGCTTTAAAATCAGTTATTTCTCCGGGGCTGCTAAGCTGATAGCCGTCCGAAGTAAAATTACTGGCATCGGAATAGTCGATACCCGGTTTGATAATCCTTGGAGTTATTTCAATTATCAGATCAGTTTTCCTTGTTCCATACTCGGTATGTCGGAAAAGTTTTCCGATTAAGGGAATATCACCCAAGATTGGCATGTGATATTCATTCCTGGTATCATCCACAGATAATAACCCGCCGATAAATATTTTCTGGCCATCCTTTACCAAAACGGTAGTGCTGGCAGTGCGTATTTTCTTGCGGGGATAAATTCCCGCGACAAGTTCGATAATGGAGGATACTTCGGGTTCGACTCTGGTTGTAATATATCCGCCGGAATTTATTGTCGGTGTTATATTCAAGCGAATACCGACTTCTTCAGTTCTGACAATGACATTTCTTTCGGAACTGACAGCCCAAACAAAAGTTTCACCGATTAATATGGACGCAGACCTGTTGTTAACAGTAGTCAATTTAGTATGCGCCAGAAGTTTTGCTTTATTGCGTTTGATTAGAAAATCTAAGGTAACATCAAAAGCGGTTAGCTGACGTGAGAAATGTCCTATATTACTAAAGTCTTCGATTTTTTGAAATGGCATACCCTCCGGACGCTCCCCTAAATTTGTCCAAGATAAATCTTCCCTGCCGCCGGTTAGCTGGCCGGCCATATTGTAATAAAAATCACCGGGAGCACGGCTGGCATCCTGTTCGGGCGGGTTCGGATTTACAGGCGATTCGGCGAGTATCGTGGTCAAGTTCGATAGTTTCTGCCAGTCTATTCCGTATTCATCAAGGTCATCAGTGGCAACCTCAACTAATCTCGCCTCTAAGAGAATCTGCATTGGGGCGATATCTATCTCATCGATAATCCGCCTTATTTCGGCAGCCACCTTGGGCGAGGCTAAGGCGAGAACTCTGTTGCCGGATGTATCCACCTGAACAAATTCGGTAAGGTCGGATAGCAGTTCTTTTATTTCGGAAGCATTGGCATATTGAAGGTTAAAGACATGCGGGGCCAAGCCAACCTCTTTATCTAAAACTTCCGCCTTAGCCACCAAGAAAGAATTGCCGACAATCTCATAGGATAGGCCAGCCGCTCTGACTACGAGATTGATAGCTTCCTCGATAGGAGTGTTTTTAACATGAACCGATATTCGTTCTTGTTTGTTAACTCCGGGACCGGTAACGATATTGAAGCCGGACTTATCCGCTAAAATTGTTAAAATTGCGGGCAAAAAAGCGTCATCAGCATCAAGAGTAACCATTTTCATCATTTTGTCTTTTACATTTTGATTGCTCTGTATATCAGCTTGCGCCCAAACATTGCCGGAGCCAACAACAATAAGAGAGATACACAATAATACTTTGCTAAACATCACAAAAACTTTCTTCAAAATATCCTCCAACTAAAAAGCGGCTAAACATATTATCGTTCATTCGAATAAAGAGCACCCTGTAGGGAATATTCACTCTGCGGAATACCGAGGGGCTTGTTTTTCAGAATTATTTTCTTCCCTTTCATACTCAGGATAACTTTCTTTTCCTGTATGTCTTTCACTTCATATAATTTGCCAAATATATCCCCTACCCTAACGACATAACTTTTTCCCTGGAATTTTATAATTGCCATAGGAAAATCATCATTAATAGTAACCGTTGCCGTCAACCTCAACGATTCTCCTTCGTCAAGCTCCCTAAAACCTTGTTTGGCATAGGAAAAACCTGCCACAACTCTGCCAAGGAACAATGGGTCTTGTTTTACAGAGAAGTGATAATTAATCCGGCTGTTCCAATGCGATTCGAGGGAATCGATAGTTGCCGCCAAGGCGACATCCGTATCGAGCGTTTCGATATTGCCGGTTGTGTCCAAATCAGCTCGGGCTTCAGTAACTGATTTAAACGCGCCCCATGATACCACGGCTAACAAAACAACACCTAGTATAAAAGCCAATGCTCTACTTAAACTCTTGTGATCCACCTTTAAAACTCGCTTTCAAAATCGTAATTGTTTGAATTTCTAAATCGATTTTATGTTGGTCTGGTTTGCCGGAAATCTCTCCCTCGTAAACGGCAATATCCAGAGGATTCTCCATCTGTATCTTGGTTACATTAATCAAACGGGGGTATTTTTCCAATTCCTCAAGAAACTTGCCCAATTGCTTATAACTTGCCAAAATTGACATGCTATAGGGAATCTCTATGTAGTCCTGGTCGATTCTTTTTTCTTCATAGAGTTGATTACTGTTGATAACATTGAGCGGCTTCATCGAAATTAGTATTACGTCAAGCCTATCCATTAATGCAGTAAGGTATTTAAGGAATGGAATGCTGGCAGACTGTGCTAGTGAATCGCCTAAGTTTTCGGCTAAGTTATACTGAATCAAGTCGTTCACATTATGCAAGTCTCGGGAAAGAATCTGGGCCGACAAAAGCTGTCTTTTCTTTTCTGCTATTTCATTTTGAAGGCGGACAATATTGGCGGGCTGAGCCTCGATTACATTTTTATAATACATCCAGAACCCCAGAATGAACAGCGCTAATACTGCACTTAATATCAAATTCTTTTTCATTTTAACCTATCCTACTAAACACGCTATTTCAAACTCGACAATTTCTTGCCCATGATATTTAACTCTGGTCGAGGAACTAAATTTAATATCAACAAAATCCTTAGCAAAATCCTCATTGTTTTTTATCACATCAAGAATAGAAACAACCAAGTCAAGATCTTTCGTGCCATATTTCACTTTGGAGATGCCTTTGATAGATAGAGCATTCATTGAATAATCGTAAGACAATTCAGTAATCGCAACATCATCAGGCAAAATAAGTCCCAAGACATTGAATTTTTCTGTCCATGTCAGACGCGTTGTTGCCAGTTCAGCCAAAGCGAAAATATCCTCCGGTGAAAGATAATCAGTGGAGGTTTTAAGTTCTGCTATCTCCTTTTCGATATTTTCCAACTCCGCTGTATAATCATCGATAACAGCCTGTGTCTTCATGGATTCAAAAACCGCCAAACCAACGATAAGGGCAACCACAATAAAATAGAAACCAAGCGCTGCGACTTTTTTAGTTTTCTGTTTTTGTTCAAACTGGTCGAGACGATTGGAAGCTTTATTGAGATTGATTTTATATACTATATCAGCCATTTAATCCTCCCTCAATGCTAATCCGCAAGCAACTGCCAAGCGGGAACCTAAGGTGTCATTAAATCCGGGCGGGGTCAGGAAATTCTGAAACGGATTATACAATTCGACAGTCATTTTAAGATGCTGCGCGAGGTGTGAATTCAGGTTGGGTAAAACGGATGAGCCTCCGCATAACAGGATTTTATTAAACTCCCGGCAGCCTGTTTCCTTAGTATAATATCTTAATGAGCGGCGAATTTCATCTATAAGATTATCTATCGCCATGCGTCGGGTAACTTTTATACCCTTGGCGGTTTCGCCAATATCTCCGAGAAGAGCGCCAATTCCGCTTTCGCGCTTGATTGATTCGGCTTCCGAGTAATCGATTTTCATATTGCTTTTAATATCATCAGTAAAATTAATGCCAGCCCAGTTGATATCTCTTGTAAAAAACATTGTTTTCTCGCCGACAATCGCCAGATTGGAATATCGTGCGCCAACATCCAAAAATACCAACGCTTCATCGCCGAGAAAGCTGCCCTGAGTAGCTAAGTAGCTGTTCAAAATCGCCAGTATTTCGGCATCGATAATGTTGGGTTCGATTCCGATATCCTTGAGAAGCTTGAGACGGTTATCAAACATTTTCTTGGTAGTAGCGGCAAGTATAATATCCATATCAGAGGATTCCATATCGCCGCTTAGAATCTGATAATCGATAATTGCATCAGACTCATCCAAAGGCAGATGTTTTCTCGCCTCAAAAAGAAGCGATGATTCCATTTCCTCGGGAGCTAATGAAATAGATTTAATCTGTTTGATGCTGATAGCCTTGCCACCGAAAGACGAGTTGACATTTTTCGCTCTTTTGGGGTTGATTTTAACCGCCTGAAAAGCCTCGCGCACCGCAGTTTCCAAGCGGCTTATATCTGGTCCTCCGGAGTCTATCTCTTCATCTCCGGTATACAGGTCTTTGATGAAGTAATTTTTCAGCCTGTACCTGCTGCCGTCGTTTTCCAACTCAACAAGTTTGACTGAATAACTTCCAATATCAAGGCCAATAATCGATTTAGCCATACAAACCTTTCGTATAGTTCATTAAATATTTTATATTATTACGCTCTTCTCTTGGGCGACAAATTGTTGCCCGTAAAAGAGAAAAAAGCCTGTTTTTACGTATTTTCTTAATTGCTAAGCTCATCAATATAAACTACCTAAAGCCTCAATATAGCTTCCGCCGGGTTCAGCCAAAGGGAAAAAATGGGGCGGCGGGTAATGCTGAAAACGAGGATCATATCTATATCTCTTAGATACAAAGCCTCGTTCATACGACCCGACACTTGTATGAATTAAACCGCGTTCGCGCATGATTACGCAGCCATATATTTCTAACTGATCTTTTTCGTTATCTTGGGTATAGCAATTAATCCCGTCAACTGAAATGGTGCCATACAAGCCATCCACAGGATGTCTTATTCCATCAGGGCAGAGGTTAGCGGCAATCGAATCATAACATTCCTGATAACCGATAGCAGCGAGACCCCCCATAACAATAATAATATCATTACAATTGCGCCAGATTAGTATATGCTTTTCTGATATTAACCCCAGCACGTTGCGTGAGCTCGGGCTAACTTTCCAGCCTTCAAAATCCTTATAAGCATCCTCATACTTGATATCTTGAGGAATAATAATATCTCCGGAAGCGCCGATAGTAAGCTGTCCGATAAAACCTTCAAGTATTAATGAATCCATTCCTACTCCAGCATTATAATGCAGGCTGTCTTTCGCCGCAGTTATCCAACATTCCCCATTAATAAATATAGCACCTAAAGCAGGATAAGGTATTGGTTCTATATATCTAATATCACCTTGCTCAAATGTAAAATGCGTTCTGTTGCGGCTTTGAGCGAAAGAAGAATCATTCGCCCTGCTTCTATATAAAAATCCAGTGGGCTGCAGAGTTAGTTCTGATACTGAGTCCGGATGTCCCAACCATAAGCCATATTTTCTAACTGAATCAGCCTGCACGGGTAATTCAATCATAGGCGCTGCAAGTTTATATGGCGGTTCGCCCATAAAATGAACGGTATTATCATACGTTACACTTGGCGGTTCAAATCTGGTTGAACATGAAGAAACAGTTTTATAGAATACAGGCCAATATCCCGCTCCGGATTCAAATTTAATCTTATCATTTGAATGAACTTTGCCGTCTAATGTATCCGGTCCCCAGAACATTAATAAGCTGTCTGACGGAGGAGGAGGAGGAAATTCTACTCCATTTTGTCTATAGCTTTGGTTTTCACGCTCAGTTAAATAAAGATAATTAGCAAGCGTTGAATAGGAATCCCCGATTTTTATAAGAGTTACAAAATCCTCGCCTACAACCGGGTTGCTGGCGTAGCCATAGCCGTAAATTTCATGGGTTGAGGTATAGCCATAATAAATGCTATCTGCTTCAAGCGGATCAACCACATATCTATATTTAAGATTAGGGTCATCAGCATATATTAAAAAATCCGATTCATATTGACCGCCTTGCGGATGATTATATTTGCCTTCAATACCGGCATGAAACGCAGTATTAAAGCTTCTGCTCTCTTCTATTTCCCAAGTAACTCTCAATCCATAATGTTCAACGAATCTTAAATATGCTGTACCGAGAAGTATGGTAGCTATTGAAAATACAACCGCCATAACCAATACCGAACCATTATTGCTGGCAAACAAACGGTTTAATAATTTTGGCTTTTTCATTATTCCTCCCGGGTTAAAAGTTCTTTATTAGTCGTCTTCATTAAACCTGAATCTGAATTCGGTAATTTCAGCGGTTACGGTATCGCTGTAATCATCCACTAAAACTACCTGGACTTTTATACCATACGGATATTCTTTTAATTGATTTGTATAGTTATCAAATTCTGTAAATATAACATCGCTTACCTCATACGCCGCCTTATGTGTCGTAAATCTGTTGTAAGTTCTTCTAGCTTTCACCGGTAATAGCTGAATATTAAATTTATTAAATCCAACCCTTCTATCATCTGCCATCAATGCTTTTTTATTTCTATCATAGTAGAAGATAACCTTGCCGATGCCATTATCGTCTGTGTATCTCATAGTTAATTTATTAGTTCTATCAATACTTGGATTTTCGCCCATTCTAATAAATTTGGATACCTTATAATCTAACACATAAGCCGCTTCTTCATACATGAGATATTTTAGGGATATGCTTTTAAACTGTTCTAGTCCAAAGGCATAAACAGACGCAAGGCCATATATAGTAATTGAGCCGATTAAAATCGTCGCCATAACTTCAACGAGAGTAAAACCTTTGTTTTTTTTAAGCCTGTTCATCTAAATATCCTCACAAAATTTCATCATTCTTGCGCTAATAGTTAGGTATGGTTTTGGGCAAAAATATCTTATAATCCCGGCCTGTTCTTTCCTGCCAGCTAATAGTCAGTTTGATTAAATAGCCATAATCCTTCAATTCAACCCCCATTTTATAAGTTCCCGTTAAGCCGGATATTTCATCATCGTCATCCGGGTTAGGAGGTTCCAATTCGACTTCGCCGATGAATTCGCCTATGTCAATTGCTTTATTTGTAGCGGCTTCAATTTCTTTGTCGGCGATAAGTTCTCTTGCAAGCACAAAAGCCTTACGGCGGTGTTCATGTTCTTCAAGCAATACATGACCCTGTACATACATGTAGTATAGAGCGACCGCAGAAATGGATATAATAACTATACCTACCATCATTTCTATTAATGTAAATCCACGATTATGTTTGGGCCGCCCTAACATAATAATTACTCTACAAACAGCCTTGGGTTATCCGCATGCTTGGCAGCCTCCGAGCGATCTATTTTGCCCTCGGAAACCAGCATGAGCAAATGCTGATCCTTAGACTGCATACCGATTTTGCCGCCAGCCTGAATGGATGAAGGAATTTGAAAGATTTTATCCTCACGTATCAAATTTCTGACTGCGGTATTGGCAATCATGATTTCGCAGGCGACTACTCGCCCGCCATTTTTACGGGGCATAAGTGTCTGGGAAACAACCGCCTCGATAGATTCCGCCAGCATCGACCGCACCTGTGATTTTTGTTCGGCGGGAAAAACATCGATAATACGATCGATAGTTTTTGCTGCCGATGATGTATGAAGTGTTGTTAGTACGAGGTGGCCGGTTTCGGCGGCGGTTAATGCCAGGCTGACAGTTTCCAAGTCGCGCATTTCGCCTACGAGAATAACATCAGGGTCCTCGCGCAAAGCCGCTCTTAATGAACCGACAAAGGTTTTGGTTGTCGAGCCAAGCTCGCGCTGATTTATCAAGCTATGCAGCGAGGTATGAAAATACTCGACCGGATCTTCAATAGTAATGATATGGCATTCTTTATTTTGGTTAATCCAGTCAACCATAGTGGCTAAGGATGTTGTTTTACCCGAGCCGGTGGGACCGGTTAAAATAACGAGGCCCTTTTCAATCAGGGCAAAACGCTTTAAAACATCCGGCAAGCCTAATTCCTCGAAAGGGCGAATTTCGGCAGGGATTACCCTGTATGATCCGGCAATACCGTTTATCTGCTTAAACACATTGCATCTGAATCTGGTGGAGTCTTTGGTTTCTTTTGAAAAATCCACCTCAAAATCCTCATCAAATCTTTTCTTTAATTCGGAGTTTAACGAATCTAAAATTAAGCGGCGTATATCCTCATTGCCTAAGCCCTCCAATTCTAATTTCAGCATTTTACCATCTACACGAATCATTGGCGTTGATCCTTCAGACAAATGAAGGTCGGAGGCGCCCTGCTGGGTGGTAAAAATTAGCAGGTCGTCAATAGTAAGTTGTTTCACGTCCGCATCAACCGTACTACTTATTGAATCAAAATTATCCACTTTAGATATCTCGTTTAAAGGTTTAATATTATTCGAAACCATAGCCTTTCCATTGACCGGTTTCAGAGACAAAAGTAACCTGTTTGCCAGCGCCGCCAGGCATCATGCCTGTTGATGTTGCGGTAATCGAATTGATTCCGCGGCCGCCTACCGTGATTGTGAAATCCCAGCGACGGGTAACGACCTGGTCGAATTCTAATTTTCTAAGCTGCTCAATCCTGTTTGGCCAACTGTGATTTTCAGCATAATAGACTTTCGATGCCGACCAGATAGCGCTGATAGCCTCCTGAGCCTCAGCCGAACGCGCTCCCTCTACATAAGCGGTGTAAATTGGCACCGCTATCGCGAACAAAATTGCAAGCATCACAACAACGATAAGAATTTCAACAAGCGTGAATCCCTTAGTGTTCTTAAAAACTCTCGACATAAACAAAACCTCCAAATAACATTATAATTTTTATTTTACTTTCATTTTACACACAAAATCGCTAAACATTTCTATGCTTTTCAAGCTTATTTATTGACATTATTTATTGACATTATTTAATATACCCAAACCATTAATGATGTCAACACAAATAAGCCTGACGATTCAACGTAAGCCATTGAAAACATTAAGACTAAAAGAATCTTTTATTGACAAAAAACAATCATACAACTGATAGTATATCAAATTCTATGCCATCATATACATATTTGTAATTATTTTTTAACATGTGATAACTTAATAAGATATAAAATATCACAAAATAGGAATAATAGATAATAAAACCATAAAGTTACTAATTATATCAAAAGCAATATGTTCTTATTGAAATGTAGGGGTAATACTAAAAACAAGTTAGCTGTTATGTTAGGAAAAGCAACGGCGTTACAATATTTATCAGTTTATTTGCTGCTTTTTTCTAACTTATCATATAGTTTTGCGATTTTTTCAGTTAATCCCTTTAGATGGTGTTCTACGTTTTCCAGTTTTTCTTCTAAATAATCAATACTATCACCAGCCTGAAAATTATTCTGATTTTTTAGCTCTTCTAAGTATTCTTTAAATTCAACGAGGCCTTCCTCGAAATTTTCAGTCATATCGAGCCAGATATCGTCATTCTTATTGAACATCTTATGATTATCATAATATTGTTTATAGCTGCCGACCATAGCCTCGCCTAAGGTTGCTATAATGGTCATGCTGGAACCATCACGAATGATTTCAAGTTTAATTACATCTCCCGGCATATATGATCTTATTAACTCGTAAAGATGGTTGGTACCCTCAATTAGCGTATTCTCTACTTTGACAATAATATCGTTTTTCAAAAGGCCGGCTCTATTCGCCGGTGAGTCGCTGATTATTTCCGTTACCAGCACACCACCATCCAAATCATTTTTTTGCATAATTTTTTTAGGCAGTTCTGTTTGCGTTATACCAAGAAAACCATGTTTAACCTTGCCGAATTTTTTCAGTTGGTCAACAATTCGGTTTAGTTTATCGATACCAAGGGCTAAACTGGCGCTGTTTGACTGCATATTGATGCCCTGATTCATATAAGCAAACGATTCGGCGGGGTAAGAATCTTTGATGTTCATCTTCAAGTGATTTTCATAAGGTGGTGTTAATAAGACGGATTCGGCGGTTTGCGCAACCAACATGCCGATTAGCTCCCCTTTGGCATTAAACACGGCACCGCCGGTATTGCCGGGTCCGGACTGCGCCGATAACTGCATCAAGCCATCATCGGTGATACCAGAAAACATGCCGAAATTTACGGCTGTGGGCATATCATACGAATTGCCTATGACTGTAACCCAGGCGCCATCCTGAAGTTTGCCGGGGTCGCCGAATTTTGGCGTTTGACGTTCGACCGATTCGATTTTCAGCAAAGCCGCCCCCGATTCGGGGTCGATACCTACAATTTCCGCTGGGTAGATGTCGCCATCTTTAAATCTAACGATGATTTTATCATTGGAATCGGCAACCGAGGATGTTGTTAGAATATAGCCATCCCGGTCAATAAGGATGCCAGACCCTACAAATATCTCATTATAATGATAATCCTCCGCCTCGACAGTAACTATATATGATTCGGCTTTTTTAACGAGAGCGGTAATTTCCTTATTGATGCTCTCGAGTATGCCCGCCTCCGCTGTAATAGATGTTGTCAGTAATAATGTCAGGGCAAAAAATAATAAAACATTAGCGATTCTTTTCATTCAACCTCTCTAAAAAATTCTTTTATCTTTATTATCTCTCTTTATTCCGACAGGCTTAACATAATGTTTGGGCGGGGTAATTGAATCCCGGCTAATGGAATCAGCTGTCGGGCTTTCGGTTAGAACCATATCGCGCTTTAGAGCCTCATCGGAAACAGGCACGCCCCTTTTTATTTTGGCGGAATCAGTTGTAGCGGCGGTTTCAATCTGTGAGTCGTTTCCGGCAATAGGAACCGGCAGTGTTGAGACTCCGGGGCTAATCAGATAGAAAGTGAAGCTGGCGGCGACAACAAAGGCGGCGCCGGAAAGAGACAGCCGATAGCGCCATTTGTGCCAGGCAAGGCCGATGTTATTTTGCTGGTTAATCGCGCACATCAATCGGCTCGTGAAATGTGGTCCGGGTGTAACCTGCTCAAGCTTGCCGGCAGTTTGAATGATTGCTTTAATGTCCGCCAGCTTTTGCCGGCATACGCTGCATGCCTTGAGATGCGCCTCGAACCCATCGGTTTCTTTGGGTGAGAGGCCGCCCTCAATATAGGCAGATAGCAGGCGGGAAGCCTTTCGACAGTTCATAATTTAACTCCTTATAGGGTAATAGTTTCTCTCTAAGCATAGTGCGCGCTCTATTGATGCGCGACTTGACTGTGCCAACCGGCACTCGCATAATCTCGGCGATTTCGCTGTATGGCAGACGGTCGATATCGCAAAGAACGAACGCTGTGCGGTATTCATCCGGTAAACCTTTAATCGCTTTATCTAAAAGCGGTTTCAGCTTTTGCGGCTCAAGGTTTTTCTCACCGGGGAGTTCAATATCGGATTCTTCTTTAAGGAATTCGAGACTGATAAATTTCCTGAGTTTGCGTTTGCGAAGTTCGGAACGGCACAGGTTTAGGGCAATGGTATAAACCCATGTCGATAATGCGTAATCGGGACTGTAGTTTTTTCGTTGGTTATAGACTCGCAGGAATGTTTCCTGAAGGATATCCTCGGCCATTTCTTTTTCGGAAATGATGCGAAAGACGAAATTAAACAGGCGGTTTTTATAGCGATCCACAAACATCGCAAACGCCCGTTCGTTGTCATCGGCAACTTTGGCAAACAACTCTTTATCTGTTAGTTTTTCCAATATACACCTCTCTTAATCGTTATTTAATTATACAACAATTTATTCGGATAGTTCCAGAAAATCTGTAAGATATTGATTCGGGGCGGATTGCATATTGGGAGCACACAGATGTATGCCGAGGATAGGGACATACGCCGCCCATGTTTTCCGCCTTGACAGAATGTCGATTTTGGCATATATTTTATTAATAATACGATACATCATTGACAACAACATCATGAGGAGTTTTGAATTATGACCACAATAAAAGGCAGGGCATATCTGATATGTCTTCTGCTAATAATAGTTAGCGGCATAACCCAAGCCGACTACCACTACGCCAGCCATGACGGCTCTAACGAGTACCCCTACACCAGTTGGGATACGGCGGCGGACAGCATACAGGATGCCATAGACGCGGCTGAATCGTATGATACGGTGATATTGGCGTTGGTGAGTGGTATGAGCTTATACGCATGGATGCGGAAGACTCCTGTATGACCTTCATAGGCAGCGGCTGGGACTCGACACTTATATGGACCGACCAGCCAACCTGGCTTTTTATGAGAGCAAGAAATACATCGCTAAGGGATATATGCTTTGAGCATTTAGCGACTCAAAGCGCTGTGATTCTTGCTTTTACGCTTTTTGGCCCGCCAACTGACTTATATGTCAATCATTGCAAATTCAAAGGCACATGCCATAGCTGCGCGATTTTAGGAGATGCCAATGCCACCGAAATAATCGAGAACTGTGTTTTTGATTCTTTGAGCGCTTATGATAAATCTTTTCATGGCCCGTTAGGTGTGTTTCGAAATAATATATGCGCGCCCACATCTCATGTACTTACAAGCTTATTTATAGATTCAGATAAGATAGTTGTAGAGAATAACTTTTTCTACAATGTAAGTCGATGGGGAGGCAATAGGTTATTATGCAATGCTGAACATATCGATACCTTGATTATGCAGAATAACATCTGTTTGTATTTCGGTGAAACGGCTATGATAGAGAACGTATCAAGAGGCAGCAAGTTTGCTTATAATATTGTCAATAGCCATAGACCGGGATTATCATTGGCAAAATACTCTAACGATTCCACCGATTATATTGATATTTATGGCAATGTATTTATGAATATTGAAAATGGAACGGCAATAGATATATATCCATATTCTCCATATTATGAGTATGCCTCGATAAGATACAACTGTTTCTGGAATAACGGTATTGATATTTATTCCGAATCCCCAGCTCAATATGATTCCATCGGTAATATATTTGTTGAGCCTATGTTTATCAGCAGCAATGATTACCATTTACAGGCATTCTCACCCTGCATAAACGCCGGTGATCCTGAGATACTTGATTTAGACAGCACCCGCTCTGATATCGGAATTTATGGCGGTCCCCTTGGCGAGGTTTATGAATATCAAGACCTGCCTCCGGGAATACCCGACAGTCTTTATGGTTCTATTGCAAATGATACTATTACTGTTCAATGGCTTTACAATACCGAGGCTGATTTCAACTATTATTTATTATATAGAGATACCGTTTCCGGTTTTGAACCATCGGTATTTAATTTAATAGCTGAACCGGAGACATCGTTATACATAGATACTGATTTTGAACACACTAATAATTACTATTACAGGATATCGGCAATTGACAACCAGGATAACGTATCTGATTATTCAGAGGAATTAGCTGTGATTTTGACCGATATCAGGGATTTATTCGGTTCTGATGTTCCTCGTTTGACTTCAATCATCGGCAATTATCCTAATCCGTTTAATTCGCAGACTATTATAAGATACAACATCGGCAATATCGGTCCGATGCCGGTTGATGTTAAGATAGAGATATATGATTTACTTGGGCGTGTTGTAAGAATTTTAACAGAGAATAATAGGTATCCCGGCGAGCAGGAGGTAGTCTGGGATGGCAGAGACAATCAGGGAGGCGAACTATCCAGCGGAGTATATTTTGTAAAGATTAAACAATGGGAGGGACTTATCGAAAGCAGACCGAGAAAGATCGTTTTACTGAAGTGATGTTACACTCTGGCTGTCAAGCGCTGGCTTGGCAGCCTCGCCTCAGACGGACTCTTGTGCCGCAGGGTCGGATTATTTCAAACCATTACACGCCGCATTGCCGGCAACATAACCGCTGGAAAAAGCAAACTGCATATTGTAGCCGCCCCAAGGTCCTAAAACATCCATCACACCGCCGGCAAAATACAACGACTTGATAACTTTCGATTGGCAAGTATGAGGGTCGATTTCATCCGTTGACACGCCGCCAAGAACTCCGCGGCTGTAATTAAATGGCTTGGGCGCTTTAATAGTCATTCGGAAACTCTTAACAGCCTGAACCATTGCTTTGCGTTCAAGATTGCTGATATGTATTACGGATTTATCAGGCTTAATGCCGGATTCGGCAAAAATCGCCTTGATGATTCCATCACTAAAATGCCCGTTTAAACACTGCTTGATATTTATAGTACGCTTTGCCATTAACTGCTTTATCAGCCATGTTTCAAGACTTTCTCTTGTCTGTTCGGGCATAAAATCCAGCCTGATTTCGACAGTATGCTTGGGGAGAAGCTCGATAATTTCGGCAGAATGATTTAATATAAATGAGCCGGAAATTGAATCTGCCTTAAATTTGATTTCACCTTTTTCCGAATGAGTCTGCCTGCCATCAATATAGATGCTAATTACCACATCATCGAAAGTCAAACCTTTAAGAATCTTGTTGTGCTTTTCATGAGTGATTAAATCGGTAAGCGCTGGTTTAATTGTATTAATCTTATGGCCGAGTTTTTCAGCGATGATATAACCATCATTTGTTGAGCCAAGCTTGGGGGCAGAAATCGACCCGGCGGCAAGGATTACCGCCGATGCCGGAACTCTCGTACTGTTTACGGCCACACCAACAACTTTTTTCCTATAGGTATATATATCACTGACACGAGATGACTTTTTATATAGCACGCCTCTCTTTTCGGCTTCCGCAAGAAGCGATTTAATCAAACCATCACCAGGTATGCCGTTGGCTTTAAAATGTCCGAACTGGTCTGCTTCCAAATGCAGCTTCATTTTTTTACCAAGCTTGATAAGATCCGTATAGCCGAACGCCTTAAATATGGGAGCAACAAACTTTGATTTATCATCAAATCCGGAGGCTAACTTGGTGGGCGGCAGCTTTTCGGAAAAATATAGTTCCTCTGATGGAACCGCTGCAATCTTCTTTCCCGGCCAAGGATTTTTATTATATAGTATTACCTGCCGCGCGTTTTTCGAGGCGGTGATTGCCGCAAGCAATCCCGACGGTCCTCCGCCAATTACAATTATTGGCGATAAATTTACACTCTTACTATTCCTTACAGGCATTCCTTTATCTCCAGGAACACCCCCCCGATATTCTTCGATAACATAAATAAACTGTATTTTCATAATATTATTATTACTGAAAATGTCAAGCTGTTTTAAAATATTTTTTTTATAAGAAAAGAAAAAGTGTCCGGTTTGCTCGCCCCCGGGTGGATGTCTTGGCTGGCTCGCAATAACTAAAAACTTCTTGCCAGCATTATGTCTTCAATTTCCTGATTACATCAATAAGCTCCGATGATGAGCGCCCTTTTATATATTTGATCACTGCGACCTCTCCCCCGTTGGCTGTTACTTCCTTAGCGCCGACAATATCCTCCGGCTTGTAGTCGCCGCCCTTGACTAGAATATCGGGGAGAAGTTTTGTAATCAGGGCTTTCGGAGTTAATGAACCGAATGGGACAACATAATCGACCATATCGAGATGCGAGATTATATAGGCGCGGTCATTGAAGCTGACAATCGGCCGACCCTGCCCTTTGAGCATAGCTACGGATTTATCGGTATTAAGCCCGATAATCAGGATATCGCCAAGCTTTTTCGCTTTGGCTAAATATTCGATATGCCCGCGATGGAGTAAATCGAAACAGCCGTTTGTGAACACGACAGTTTGCCTCTTGCGTTGGCAGGCTTTTCTGATTTTTAGCAGTTCGGATTGTGAGACTATTTTTTTCATGATGGTTTTCTTATATTTCTAATATCCTGTCATTCAATTTTTACAAAATTCTCATCTTTCATTAAAAAGGAGCAAACGAGTCCGCCTTTGGTGGATGCCGCCCACGTTACGGTATTTTGATGATTAGATATATTTTGCTGCCAACTTTTTAAGCCTATCTTTTTTAACCTGCGCGGTGCCTACCTCGGCAACAACCTCACCGGCGGCGATATTGGCGATAAACGCCGCTTCTTTGAGGGATGCGCCTGCCGCCGATGCCATAGTTAAGGCGGCGATAACCGTATCGCCGGCGCCGGTAACATCATAAACCCGGCGCGCTAAAGTCGGTATTTTGGTCAGCAAACGCTTGTTCTTTTCGGATACGCCGTTTTCAAATAATGCCATACCTTTTTCACCCAGTGTGATAAGCAATGATTTCGCCTCCAGCCGGTCAAGTATTTGCCAGCCGACATCGACAAGGGTTGCGTCATCCTTGATTTTTTTGCCGACTACGAAACCCGCCTCATGATGATTTGGAGTAATTGCCGACACATGCTTGTAGTTGAAAAATTGGCTCTCTTTCGGATCTACAGCGATGAAAATATCTCGTTTATTGCAAGCGGAAATCAGGTAATCTAACAGCGTCGAGTTTATTACGCCCTTGCCGTAATCGGAGACTATCACCGCCTTGATGTTATCAATGGTCTTGTCGATATAGTCTGCCAGCTTTTTGTTCAGCCGCTTGGAAATCTCATGAGTTTTTTCGCGGTCGGCTCTAACTACCTGCTGATTGCTGGCGATAATCCGGGTTTTGACTGTGGTGGGACGACTGCTATCGGTGAATACACCATTAATAGAGAAATTTCTGACAGTCAGTTCCTTTTTCAAAACGGAGGCGAAACTGTCTTTCCCGGTAATGCCGAGAAGCAGAGGCTGACCGCCAAGGGCGGCGATATTGTTGGCAACATTAGCCGCACCACCGAGAAGGCATTCCTCTTTGCTGATTTCGACAACCGGCACCGGCGCCTCCGGCGATATTCGCGATACCGCTCCCCAGAGATAGCGGTCGAGCATTATATCGCCGACAACCATGATGCGGCATTTATCAAAACCGCTAAACAGCCTGTCAAGACGGGGTTTGCTTATCTTTATGGGTACTTGATTGGCGGTATTTTTATCCTTTGTTTTTAGCATAATTAAATATTATATTAAAATGGTAGTGTGTAAGCAAGGTAAAATAGTAATTGCGAATAATAACATAAGTAAGTTGGTGCACGAGGACGTACACCAACCACTGAAATAATAACATTAAGGAGCTTTCAAATGAATAAACAGCCGATGCCTCCGCAGCAGCGAAAATTGAATATCGAACTTGGCGAGAAGGAATCCGAGGGGATATATTCAAATCTGGCGCTTATAGCCATCTCGCCGCAGGAGTTTGTGTTCGATTTTGCCAGAATCATGCCCGGTCGGGACAAAGCCAAGGTTTACGCCAGGGTAATCATGACACCTGGACATGCCAAGATTTTGCATAAAGCGCTTGAGGATAATCTCAAGAAATATGAGAACCAGTTTGGCCAGATAAATATCCCCGGACAGGAAGAGAAGAATATCGGTTTCAAGCAGGAATAGGTTGGGGTAGTAGTAAGATATGTTGGTGCACGAGGACGTACACCAACCACTGAAATGGCTGGATTAGTGGGCGGCACACTTTGGTGGGCGGCACACGTCCCCGTGCGCCCCTGATTACCTGCTGGATTTACTTCAGCAGCAGCATCTTCTTAGCTTCGCTGTAATTGCCAGCTTGAAGCTT
>JAGGSN010000010.1 GCA_021159005.1 Candidatus Zixiibacteriota bacterium
TTTACAGGATTAAAATCGATGATGATAATGCAAAAACAATGAGGATGTGCTTGCTTAAATAGATATCAGCTATAGGTCAATCCGGCAGCTGCCGGATTGACTGTTTAGGCTATGCTGTTAATGCAAGTTGGTGCATGAGGACGTACGCCAACCACACCCTAATTCGGGTTAAGCAAATCAATTAATAGACTATTTGAAAGGCGGTTATAATAGCCGCCTTTCTATTTTAGATTATTTAAGTTTTTTCGATGTCCATCTATAAGGATTTTCAATAAGGAAGCGCGCCATATGGTATTCATAATAGGCGTAATGCTCTGTTTCTAATACTTTTTCCAATCGCATAAGTTGACGTTTCCGGCAATCGTCGGGATTGCCGCTTATATCCTGTAATAAGGCATCATAAAAGTAAAATTCACAGCGTAAACCATAGAATGGTAATCCCGCTTGCCCGAATATTGATTGCTCGAAAGCTTCTTTGTTTTCCAAAGGATTGAAAATCATGCCGGCTTCCACCTTACCCAGATAATAGCCAATCATCATTTCGGATATTACTTTGATATCTCCATTTACAAGGCGTTCGGTCCAGCTCGACTGATCGATGCTTTTCCAGCGTTTTTCCAGAAGCTCATTGGCTTCGTTAATTCTTCTTTCGATGTTGTACGTCCAGTATAACATCATTAGAATATAATCTTTGTAAGAATGTTTGGTTTTAAGGAAACGATTCGCAACATCCTCATAATTTCCTTCGCGGGTTAATAATTGTATAAATGAAGAAATACAAAGCCAATCAGGTTTGTTAAACAGCGGATTAGATAAACCGTAAACAGCCGAATTTAACGCTTGGTCAATTTCCAACTGCGCCAACCGGAGAAGAAATTGCTGTGTTGCCAGAGGTTCGCTTTCCGGGAAAATATCTAATGCCACGTAAAGTATGCTGTCGGCTTTGGCAATTTGATTTGTTTTAAGGTATAAATCAGCAAGGCTCATATATACTCTATCAAGTTCAGGCCAGCCGTATTTATCTGATGGAATTATCTCGATTAAATTATTAAGCAGTCTTAGGGCATGAAGTTCATATTCATCAGTTGGTTCGGGATACTCATTTTCAATTAAAATGAGAAAAGCCAAGGCTCTGTTGTAATCGAGCCAGGCGCGCTGTCTTGCCCGGTCATGGAGTTCTATTTTTGAAATGTTAGACTCTGCCCTGTCTGTCAGGTCAAGAACTTTAAAAGCATCTTCCTTGTTCCACCAAACACCTGTAAATTGAGCCGCAAGATAACAAGGTATCCAAAAACTTTTTGAGTGAATATCAGCAAGCGGTTCGAGAATCGACAAATACCAATTTGGCGCGCGGGTTTCGGTATAAGGAGATAAAAGTTCCTCGAATGCTGCAACGGCTTGTTGATTGGTCCATTGTCTAAAAGAGCTTTGAATTAGCGACTGAATTTGGTCGATATGCTCAGGCGGTTTTATATACTGCTTATTGATTTCAAGCATCAGGTAAGCAAAAAAGTATTTCTCATTAGGCGTCCAGCGTTCACGGTTATACTGCGACAAAAGCTGTTCTTGAAGAGCTATTGCTTTCTTGTGCAGTTTTTCCTCAACATAATCCCACAGTAGATATAACTGCAGTTTGCGTCGGCGTTCGGAGGTTATGCTTGCGGCGGAGCTATCAAGAAATACTTCCAGTTCAAAACAGATTTGTTTATCAGGCTTACTTGCTGAATGCAGCATTCCCGGCTCAGGCAAAATACAAATTTCATCCAAGCGCATTGATTGATTTTCCATCGCCAATTGTTGTTGCGGAGAATAAAGAGCTAAAAACGCCATGGATGCTAAATCGGCATCAATTTCTACCGCTTTTCCAAAATGATTTGCAGCTGTTTTATACTTTTGCTCGTTGAGCGAATTAATTCCCCGTTCTATATAATTGACAACAGGACCTGTCGGAATATCTTCAAGGTTAGGATTCAAGCGAGCCTTTTGTGTTTGTCGAAGGCAGTCAGTGATATGCTTAACATCCAGATGATTTTCAGTATTGATCCAGAATACTAAAGAGCTAAGAAGCCATAATGGGTCATTGATAGTTTGCTCGGGAGCGATTGCAGCAAGCGCCTCCTCTACCAATCCATCCTTGTCATATATATTCAATTCAGTTTCATTCGGCATGATTACAGAACGTAAGATTATTCTGATATCGGTAGGATTGTAGTAAGTATATAACCAGTTGCGAAAATCATTTACCGATGGGTCATTCAGCAGCCAGTAAATATCTTCGGCTGTCAGCCAGTTAGTACGATATGCAGCATAACGAATATAAAGTTCGCTGATAAGCGTTTCTAAGGCATTGTCAGGTTGGGCAAGAATTAGCCGAGATTGTTTCTTATCCTCTGCCTGATTTAAAAATTCTATTCGAAAAACATTATCCGCCATGCCAATTTTTTGTTCACGGAATTTTACATCGGGTGTCTTAATGCCGAATTGCTTATAAATATCTCCTCGCAGTTTCGTTAAAGCCTCTTTTAATTCCGGCACTAAATCATCATCGGGTGTGATAAATCTTTCTTTTAGACTTCGCCCCAGATAAATTCGTATCGGCGGTTTGAGAGGAGGAAACCAAGGGGCGGTTTCCTCATAAACATCATAAAACTCGTATCCAAATAGCCATAAATCCTGAATATAGGCGTTTGCTCCCGGTCGTTTTTCCGGCAAAAACCGGGGAAGGTTTCCGGCTATGCTATACTGGCTCATTATCGCCATCTTCGCCGCCGAATCAGGCGGAATATCGGGATACATAGCAATCGCATCGAGCAGATAATCAAGCTTTGTTAAAGGATAACCTTGACGTACAATTTCGATAAGCACTCTTCTAATTCCATCAACACCGCCATAGGCTTTAACAACTTCTTCGATGGTCTGAGGATGATAAATTCCTTCGTTATCCAGAAGGTATTCAACACTTTCAAGCGTAAGAACAAATTCCGGCGTTTCGAGTAAACGAGCGGCAAGAGTGAGTACAGTAGCCGATTCTTTAGGCAGGGCATCGTGTCTTGATACATTCCATAAAGGCAGAGTCCAGTATGGCACAAACCAGTAGGCGCCTTCTTTCTCGGAAATTTCCAGCCGCGCCCATTCATTTTTATGATTGTTTAAAACATCAGGCAGTAAATCAGGAAGCCCGGTTTCAGAAACAAGAATATAGTCCGGTTTTAAAGGAACAAATATCGTTGAACTAAAGGATTCGGCAGATCGTTCCATCTGAACCTGTTGATATTGGTCGCTGTAGGTAAAGTATGAAATCTCCAGATATTCCGTCGATAGAGTGGTATCCGCAACCAATTTCAGACGCATAGGCGCGGCTATTCCCCAATCTTTCGCTAATTTTTTAGCCATCTCCTGCCACTGAATCTGGAGATTTGCTTTATTGAGATGGCGGTCTGGATTATACTTTAATGTCAGCGGCCATTCGCCGGTTATTTCCTCTAAATAAAGCAAATTTTGCTTGGTCGAATCACTGATTCTATATCCCTCACGTATAAGAGCATTAGATTCCTCAAGGATTTCTAACAGTTTTATTATACTGCCGCTGGTCTGCTTGTTCCAAAGATATAAAGCAACGCCATCCATCACGGTTTTAGTATTTTTTTGACGAATATCATCCGGCTGCTCAATGAGCGATTTAATCCGTTTGGTAGTGAGATTGTATTCCTCGTATGTTTGAATTATCCATCTGAAGCCAATAATAATTAGTAAAACAAACAGCAGTCCGACAATTCCTTTTATTGTTCGCCGCTGGGCTAAGGTATTTTGGTATTTCTGCTGCCAATCTTTATTGGATTCAAGAATTGGCTCTATCAAACGGTCGTGAGTTAACTCGTACCAGCGCGCTCCGGCGCGTATTTCAGCCCTGATTATATGCTGGTCTTCAAGTATATCTATGGCAGTATTGCTAATTTTTCCAGTATGAGTTTCACCCCTGAAAACAGTCCCGCGCGTTCCGGCAGGAGTAATAATCTGCATACTGAACCAGTTGCGTAAGTCTTTTTCTTTTATTCCGATAAGGTCTATGGTTTTTCTAAGCGAGGCCTCGTAAAATTCTCTCAATGCTGTTTCTATATCGCCGAATTTCTCTACATGTTCAGCCTTGATAACAGCAATATCCTGCGGCAGTTTTTGCCATAAGTTGCGGCAAACAACTTGAAGCTGTACCGGTTCGATATATTCGCCCTCAGATTCTAATATTTCGCCATTGATGCTTTTTACTCTGATTTTCAGGAGCTGATTAACAAGGTTTGAGGCTACCTCTTTATCAAAAGAACGCTCTGTGTCTCGCAATGGTCCCTCAACTGCCAGGCAAGCCGCTTCATGACGCAGACATTCCATACGATAACGGGTACGCAGGCATTCGGGAAGCAAATTCACATAAGGGTCAAAATTGGCTAAGAAATCCTCTCTGATAACAAAAAGTACGCGCAATAAAGGATCATCCTCAAGCGCTTCTGTTACTTGACGGAAAAAATCTTCCCTTTCTTTCCATCGTTCGGGGTAAAATGTAAACAGTTCTTCAAACTGGTCAAAAATGATTACGCGAGGCGAAGGTCTTTTATTCTTATTTAACTTATGACTTTTCTCTTTGAGGTATTCCGCCAGAGTCATTTTTTTCATTCTTGCCGGATCGGATATATCTTTTGACCAGCTAATTAAGGAATTTAACACATAAACATTCGAAACTTCATCGGGTTGTATATCCTGGGGAATTAAGCCGCGTACGCGTGTTGAGGGGAGTATTTCAAACCCTTTTTCCTCTAAAAGCGGTATAAGACGAGCATTAAGCAGAGATGTCTTACCGGCGCCCGATTGAGCATGAAGGATAACCTCGCCATGAGCCACAATTAGCGATAGAAGGTCGCGTGCTTCTCGTTCACGGCCAAAAAAGTATGGGCTGTCTTCTCTTTCGTAGGGACGCGGGCCGATATAGGGTTGCAGGTTATTAGCCATGATCAAACTCCTCCCATCGCTTTTTCAGCTCGGCAGCGAATTCCCGGCATGTTCCCCAGTAAACCTTTATTTCAAGTTTGCCAAAATAGCTGTCGAGATATTCCTGTACTTTTTCCCTTTGCTCATCAGAAACGCCTATTTCGCTTGGAGTGAGCTGTACCGAAACATGCGATATGCCGATACTTCTCTCAAGATAACCGTATATGCTTCTGAACAGGACGCGAAAATCCCAATCAGCGAGTCGGTAGCCCAAAAAAAGAAGCGATGTTCCGGCAAATGCGCCCTGTATTCGCGGAGGCAGGAGATTTTGGTCTTTGGATATGCTTATAAGGAAATCTAAGTAATCATCCTCAGTAAGAACCAGCGACTGTTTTACTCCAAAATGTCCGTGAAGGTGAAAAACTACCGGATTGGCTGGTGTTGGCTCATAGCTTGAATCCAGACCGAGAATGCCGGGCTGATTCTTGACTATCTTATTCCAGCGGCATAATTCCTGCTTGGGGTCTCGTCTGCGGCTGGCAAGGGCTTTAACCATGAAGTCATCATAATTAGTAGTAATATATATTGGCAGGGGAAGGTCTGCCAGGATGCCATGCGGCTCGTTGGGTTCGTTGAAATCGGGCGATGCGGCATCTTTGAACATCCTGCAAATCTCGCCTTTCGGAAACATGCTGTCGAAATCAACAGCCATAAACTGGGCTACTCGGGCAAGGTCATCGCAGGAATCTTGTAAAGGATAATGGAATTTATCCGCCCATTTCCGCGCAATATCGCTCCCCAACGGCAGAGTTCCGTAACAGGCTCCGGCGCCGAGAAAGGGAGTACATTCGCCATCCCTGATTCTTCCGAGAAGGAGAGTCCAGTCTTTATCTCTAAGCGTATTCGGCATTATATCCTTCCTGTATTTTATTTAATCCGTAGTCGTTCTAATTATATTTTCTCTCTAAGACATCAAGAACCAAATGAAGCAGTTCATCAATCCTGTTGGTTATGCCAAAGGCTCGGTTAGGAATACCTTTATCAGCCTGTAAAAGGAACACGTAAAAAATAACGGGCACAGTGTCATTAAACTCTCGCAAGCGGTTTAATAAATCGAGGCCGGCAGTTGGTTCGGAACCGCGAGCCATATCGGATATAATAATATCATAAACCGATTCTTTTGAATTTGTACTTTTTTTCAATATTTCGAGAGCTTCATCCGTGTTTTTTGCCGTATCGATTTCAGCTCCCAGCTTATGAAACATTTTTCGCTCGTTAATACAGCTTTCGGGATAATCATCCACCCAGAGTATTTTTGCATCCCTAAATACTTCCAGATTTTTTTTAGCGCGATTTATTGCCCGTTTTTTGTCCGATGCGGATATTTCAACACGCCATTGAGAATAATTGGGGGACTTTTCAGCCAATACCATAGCATCATCTATTGAATCACCTATAAATGAGAGTTCCACATCCATAAACTTAAAGCCTGCCAGATTTGGCAGTAAATCCCTTTTAATGGGCTTATAGAATACTATAATTACAACAACAGCAATAACTAACCAGAGAATAGATGGAATCAATTTTATAAGCTCGATGTAAAGTTCTGTCGACATACAGCCACTCTCCTTGAACAAGTGTTTATATTAATGAACTATGTACTTCATTGCCTGTTCCAAAGCTCAGGTATTACAAAGAAAATCGCATCATATCAGAACATTCTGACATTTATATTTAAATAGTAGGGGATACATAATTATCATGGCAAGCGGTTTTTTGATGATAATATAACTACTAATCTGCAATTTTGGAGCAAAGCGAATAATTTGCAGTGTCGAAGAATTTGAAATGGCTTGGCTGGTTTTGTCTTATTGATGCAAGAAATTTGTGTTGTATGGAAATATTACCTAAACTACAAATACTACAATTTTATATATTTATCTTATAATTTGGAAGTTCTGATTACCATAGTCAGGCATTTACAGAAATGAAATTTGCGGCTTTACGATTATAGAAAGCGTTTAATATCACTTTAATATTTTAGCGTGAAGTTTATTTAGCTTTAACTATTTTCAATAATATTACAATTTCACTACTGTCCGGTCTTTTCGATTTAGTTCTTCAATAATATATAGTAAAGCGATACTTTCTTGAATTATAACCTAAGCAGCAGCAAGATGTTGGGCGATTCCAGTAAACATTAATATTTCATCTTTTATTTTGTTAAATATTTCGGGATAAGATTTTAGAAATTGATTTTAATTCGCTGATTATCAATTTACGTCTTTCCCCCGCCGCGTCGGGGGAATCCGGAAAACTGTTCGTTAACTCAAAGGTGGATAACAAGAATACCATGCCCCGTGTCCGCAGACAG
>JAGGSN010000011.1 GCA_021159005.1 Candidatus Zixiibacteriota bacterium
CCTTCGGATCAAGGCTGTGTGTATATTTTTCCCCAACAGCGTGCGTGAGGCACGCACCTATAAAAGATTTACCGTTACCCTCCACGCCTTGTAGCAAGGGCGCCCACTGAAATTTTGCGCCTGGGTACTGGACACAAGCAGCGAGGTACGCAAGCAGAATACCCCTATCGTGCTTCTCGGGAAGCATCTTATCTATCAGTCCCAAGAAGGGCGCAGGGTCGCCTACGATACGTTTGGTATCGATTGGGGCGTACGTATTAATAAACTTCAGTCCCTCAGATTCGCCTATCTCTCCGGGCATTAACTCAGGTAGGAAGCGGGCTGTGTGTACCTGGGGGAATTTATGCGCCTGCGATTCAGTAAATATCTCCCAGGCGTTCCTTGTGGTCTTGTCGCCCATGGCGTCAAGAGTGAATACGTGCCCCCCGAAGGTGGCCCTGAACTGTTCTGGCCGCAATAGGTCGCCTGTATCCGGTACGAATACACGGTGTGCGTCCCGGACGTAGCAACATCCATGAAATAGTTTAAGTTGGTCTTGCAATGTGCAAAACTGGAAGCCTGGAGTAGCATCGGACGAAGGGGGCTTAGCGCCGGCGCGTTGCTTATAAACGTTCGAGCAGCCAGCCACCGCCCTTAAGACTGTAGCCACCTTGTACTTCTCTCTCTCCAGCCACTTATCACGGGAGAGAGCGGATTGCTGGAACAGTCTGTCTATGCGTTCGCAGTCCTTGCCCGTCCAGAAGGCAAGGTGGGCGCAGAGGGCTGCGTCTGCAACAGACCAATCGAACGCCCGGCCCTGGTCACCGGCAGTGTCCGGGAAAGTTTTACTAAGAGCTACTTCGTCTGCTTCCCAGAGCTGTTTAATTGTGGCGGTGTCCCCCAGGATACCTCTGGCTGACTTAGCCTTGAGCATCCTTGATATGAGAGTCTTATCGTCTTTCGGTCCGGACCATTCCGGTACAGGTTCCGTCGTCCAGTTCCCCGGAGATCCTGATACGGTGGGGCCCGCCGGGAAATACTCGGATATCCAATTCCCGTAGACAGCAACGTCCGGTGAGTAACTTGCATCACCTACCGTATTACTGCCTGTTAAGGCCACAAACCTCCCGGACGTATAGAATTGAGTATCTAATGACTTGCTGTCGCATCCGTGCGGCCAGTCGCCGGGCGGTATGACGCCGAATATGTGCATTCCAGTATTGGATTGGGATACTTCTATCCCGCACCCGGCAAATGTGGCGCACATTTGTCTCGCTGCGTCGCTCCACCCCTCCACTGTCATGGCGTCGTCTATATCTATAAAGAAAAATGGGTCATCCTCCGTAAATACAAAGGCAACGCGCATACCTGTAGCAAATGCTTCTTCCGCCGTCACATGTGCCGCCTTATCATGCGCGTTACATACCTGGGCGTTATGCGGGTTCACAGGCAACTTATCCACCTTGCCGTTACCTTTGGGTACGGGCTTCCAATTTATAAACTGTGGGTACGCCGCCAGAGCTTGCAGGGCGGGGGGTAGTGATGTCATCATATTTGCCCCCTCGTGTTCACAAAGAACCCCAAGTCCTTTAGGGCGTACAGTCTTTGTGCGTTGTCTCTGCCCCAAGCTACCAACATTGACCCACTGCCCGCGCCAGACCCACCCGTTTTCCCGTAACCGTCAACAAACTTTATTCTGCCACGTAAAAAGAGAATACCATCGGCGTGTATGCAGATATCTTGGAACCATCGACAATCGGTTCGTGCGAATACGAGAGCAATCCCCTGCCCATGGTTATATAATTTCTTCAACCAGGTTTTTGTGTGGGGGCCATACGGCGGATTAAGCCATACGTTCCCTACCCATTCTTTTGATAAGCCGTCGTCCGTTTTGTTATATGTTTTTCGAACGGGTATCCACGATGGTGCGTATAGTTCGGGGTAACATGGGTCTAAATCGAAAATAAGACCTAAGCTATCAAAGACCCATTTTGGTGTGTACCATTCGACTGTTTTATTATTTACGTTATCATGTGTAAAACCTGTCTGAACCATATCTACTCCTATTGTATAATGTTATAAACGCTTTTTCTGCTGTCTGCGGTACCACTCCGTTTCCAAGTAGTCTAAGTCTGTCAGTCCTGGGGGCAGACCCAGCAACTGTTCTACCCAATTCGGATTGAGTCGCAACCCTCGGTTCCTCCCATTCGTGCTGGAGCTCTCCGGGTCGTGCTGGCCATAAGTCACAGCGTGATGTAACTGTACTTGTTTTCTTTTCTTGCTGCCTGAAGCATTTGCGTCTCCCGTATTCGGACTCGGCCAATTCATGTCCTTTACCGCCGCCGGAAGCATCCCGCTCATTTTTCCAGGTACTCTCCGTACGTATGATTCCCTGCCATCTTTCCAGTCTACTACTCTTGCGGTTGGCCAAGATAAAGACCCGTTTTCTTTGGTGCGGTGCGCCGACTTCAACCGCGCTGAATACTCCGCACTTAGGTTGGTACGCCATTTCTTCCAGATCGGCGAGGACTTCGGCGATCCCTTTGCTAAGATGTCCTTCAACATTTTCGAGAAAAACCCACCCTGACTGACAGGCCCGAATCGTTTCCCGAACAAAAGGCCATAGGTGTCTTTCATCTTCACTGCCACGGCGTTTCCCAGCAGTACTGAATGGCTGACAGGGGTACCCCCCAGTAAGGATATCAACGAGACCTCGAAAGAGTCCCGGTTTGAAGGTCTTAAGATCCGTCCAGATAGGTGCCGGAACCATCCGCCCCGTTTCCATCTGGTTAACCAGGTTCGCAGCAGCGAAAGCTTCGATCTCCACATGAGTGAGGACGGTGACGCTTCCAAACACTCTCTCAAGTCCTCTTTCGATCCCACCATACCCTGTGCATAGGCTGAGTATAGTGGGTGATTCTTGGGTATTATCCACACTGTAGGTCCCCCGTCCATTTGTAAGTAAACGATCCGGTATCAAAGCATCTACTGCTTTTTAATCTCCCCCGTGTGACTTTTTTAGCCCCGAATCCCAAGGCGCCGGTTATTGGTATCCTGGCTTCCTTTAATTTACGTAGGACAGTCTGGGGGTCTTGATCTTTTTTATCTATCGTGACAGTTATTATCATAAGTCCTCCACTCTTGCTACAAATTTACCTATACCACCCAGGGCTGTTACTAACTCTATCCATGCAAGCTGTGCTTTTTCACGGGCGGTGCCTTTATATTTCCATCCACCGCGTTTGACCTCGATTGCCGTAAAGATCCCCAGGGTCCGACCGGCCACCTGAACGGGCGTAATGCCGATCAAGTCCGACGATTTAATGTGTGAGTTAACCTTTGATGAATCATTACCCAGGCCATATCGCACCATTCGTCCCGTGTTATCCACGCAGGCGCCATTATTATTTCGCCAAAGCCGCATACCCCGGCGGGATGCTTCAAGCCGTATGGCCTGCTGCACCACTGCTTCCGCCGTACCAGCCTTACCGCTTATTGTGTCTGTTACCAGTCTCGCTCTCAGATCCGCGATTGCTGTGGGCGATATGCCCCAGTCTGTTGCCCATTTTTCAATCATACTACCTCCTGCGACCGTATTGCGTTTGAGAAGTCCGCGTTCGCATTAAATAATTCTACTTTAGCTACCATATATTCAATAGATGTATCTACATCCATTTTTCTAAATTTCTCCCTTTTTTCGTGTGCTATCCTTGCGAGCATTCTAACTTTTTCGTTAGTCATATTTACCGCCTTTCTGTGCGTTTACTAACAGCGCCTGCCCCCAAACTGCGCGCATCCGCTTTTTAAATAATCTCATATACCACGGGGTGTTAACGCTAAACCATCTTTCAAATTCAGCAACATATGCATCCCAGGGGGTAACCTCTGGGTGACTAAAAGAAGGACCTTGTTTTATTTTAGTCATATCAGTGTCTCCCTTATTTGTATAGTTAATTCTTCTGCTTCACGACGCCCCAACGTTTGGGCTGTCATTACGTCTGTGCCAAAGGTACCAAGGAACCGTCTGTAACTAATGCTATCCGATTGTCCCGCAGCCCTCTGGTAACCCGCCCATTCTGCTATGGCATCTCTTAATATTGCCTGCGCTTCCTGCCGTAGTCTGTGGTTCTTCATTGCCCCTGCCACAGCTATACCGGGTGCGTGTGCATGCCGCATCTTATCACCCACAACGCTTGCGGGAGCGTTTATTCGATCAATTTCAGTCTGCATGTTGGCTAATACTTCTGGAGTTAATTCGAGTAAGTCGCCCTCAACCTGGTCGATAGACCCCCGACCTTCCGGGCGGTACACATGACCACAGAAGGGACAGGCGGCCATATAAGATTCATAGACTGCGGTACACTCAATGCAGGTGCGTACTGAAATTAGCCCAGGTGTTTTTCCGCTACTGCGCTTCTCTCGGGCGTCAAGCGTCCATACTTGTGGTGAGTCCGGCAGCCCCCGCGTTGCTGCGTGTCGCAGCACATTGCCTACATGATCAATTATGATACCACAATTTTTACCAGGGA
>JAGGSN010000012.1 GCA_021159005.1 Candidatus Zixiibacteriota bacterium
TGGTCATTGCAGAGCCTTATCGTCAACAGCTTATGATGTTTGACCGGCACAGCCGGCATTGGCGATCTGACTGCAAAAATTGGCGCAATCCACGCCCTGCGAATGCCAATTACAATAACGGAAGTTGTAGTTGGGCCATTCCCAGAATTCTTGAGCATAAGCTAAGGCTCTATCAACCCACTGAACTCCTGGGCCAGGTTGAGCCAACAAGGGACGTGATATTGGCAGAAGCAAAAAAACTATGGCTATATGCCAAACGTATATTGAAAAGCTTTTCATCGGTATCCTCCTATTTCTCTTCCTGTTGCAATTTCTATAAGCCATGTTTGGCCTGCTCTCTGATGTTTGCATTCGGGTGATTATCTTTGATTTACAAAAGAGCCTGGGTAGCTTCCTGAAAACCCTCTTCGCTAAGATGCACGAGATGTCCCACCGCCATTGATCCTATACCTAAGCCATTATCATAAGCTAAACGACATAAACCGGGCAATGAAGATTCCAAGTTAAGCCTCGGTACCTGGCGAAGGGCATGATATTTCGCCCAATTAATTTCTTTATCATCAGTATTTATCGGAGCATTCAAAATCACATCTGAGACAACCTTTGGATACCAGGAAGAATCTCCATAAGTGTAATAAAGCGCTGCGGCTGCATACAAACGCCCTTTCCAACTGGCATTTACAACAGCTTCTTCCAATATAGGCACAGCCCGTTCATCGTGGTATTTCTGATATTCAAAATACTCCTCATTTTTAGATATGATTTTCGAGGTCTGTTCCCATTCTTCACCCCAAAATAATAGTGTAGATGATGCGGCAATCTGAACTCGATGCGATTCATGATTCAGAGATTGTATCATGAATTCCCATACGCCGGGGAAATCTTTAAGGTTTGCCAATGCTTTTATTTTAGCATCGGTAACATCGTAGTCATACTCAGGATATTTTTCGTTAAAAGATTCATATACGGGGATATCCAATATCTTTTGCACTAACTTTTCAGATTGTAATGATGCCGCCAATTTCGCTAAATTAGACAAATCCAAGCATATAGACGTTACTCCCATGTCATTATCTCCATCTGACAGCGCCAATTCAAGAAAATTTAATCCCTGTTCTTCTGTCCAACCCTCAAAAGCTCTTTGTTGTTCAGGTAGAGATGATTTTCCTTGGTTTGAATGACTGTCTGGTTTTTTCTGGGCAAGCAACGAGCTACAAAAAATTAAAGCTATTAATAAAGTTAATATTGTTACAGTTCTTCTTATTTGCATTTTTCCTCCTTCTTAATTTATAGACTTATAGTTGTAATATGTTGAAATGTTTAGATCATAAGCTGCCTCCTCAATTTTCAAAGATGCAAACAGTTTTCAGTTCAGGTAACGTGAGCATAATCGGTAAGGTATACTAATAAAGCAATACCACTGTAAGGCTGATTATCAGAAATGAAATTATACGCATCTTGCCGCTCCTTTTATTAAAGCTATAAAATTAGCATCTTTTTGCTAATTAATATTTAAACACAGTATCTGCTGTCCAGCTTGTCAAGAAAAAATAAAAAAATACTGTTAAACTTATTGCATTAAAGAATAACTGCTTTTAGCCGCCTATACATTAAGCTTAAGAAAAACCATGCCATATATTTTTTACATTTTTTCTAACAATTTTCTAACAGCGAACTTTATTTAACTTAACGGAACTTGACTCAACTTAATGTAACTTAACTGAACTAAATGCTAAAAAACCAACAGATTACAGCTATTTTGTTGATTAGCAAAAAGTTGTCTGAATCACCTCTTGTCGAATCCCTGCCTCTCCGAGTTAGTGTGTCGTTATATAATCGGGGGTCGCTGATTGATTCATTTCATCTTCATGTATAAGAATATTAGCCTTAGGCGGATTTCGCGGTGGATAATATCCTAAGATATAAAAATCATCGCAGGCTGTTGTCTTTAATAAACCGGCGCTATGGATTGCTTTTTTTATGACGGATAATAACCCCCTCTATCATATATATAACATCTTCAGCAATGTTAGTTGCATGGTCGGCTATTCGCTCAAGATGTCTCGCTGTGCCAAGTATATGAATCAGGTGTTCTATTAATTCAGGATGATTTTGGATTTCGGTTTTAACGATGCTGCTAATTTCCGCAAATAGATTATCCACTTCGTCATCTAATGAACATACTTTGCGCGCTAAATCCGAATCCAACCGTACAAGCGAATCCAAACTCCGTTTCAACATGTATTCGACCTTATCAGCTATTCCCTTAAGATCAACGGGGATTGTAATCCTCTTTTGAGCAGCCAGAACAACAGCGCGTTCAGCAATATTTACCGCCTCATCTCCAATTCGCTCCAAGTCATTATTGATTTTCAGTATGGTGATTATAAACCGCAAATCAATTGCAACCGGTTGATGAAGCGCCAGGATTTTCAGGCAATCTTCTTCCAATTCTACTTCAGTTATATCAATTATGGCATCATTTTCTATAACATTTTGCGCCAACTCAGGATTTCTGTTCCCAACTGATTTCATAGCTTTTTGTACACTTTCTTCAACAACAGCGCTTTGCGATAAAATCTTTCTTTTTAATATTTCTATTTCCATATGTAAATGCTTGGTCATTTTTTCCCCATTATATTTAGCCGAACCGGCCGGTTACATAATCCTCAGTTTTTTTCTTTAAGGGCTTTGTAAATACGGTTTTTGTCGTACCGAATTCTACCAAATCGCCTTGGTAAAAAAAGGCGGTATAATCGGAAATTCGGGCGGCTTGCTGCATGTTATGAGTTACAATAACAATTGTATAATATTTTTTCAGTTCTCCAATCAAGTCTTCAATTTTTCTTGTTGAGATTGGGTCGAGAGCCGATGCCGGTTCATCCATCAGCAATACTTCCGGTTTGACCGCCAGCGCCCGGGCGATACATAACCGCTGCTGCTGACCGCCGGACAGCATGTAAGCGTTTCTGTTCAGCATGTCTTTGGCTTCATCCCATAGATAGGCTTTTTTTAAAGTTTCTTCTACTGCTTCGCGGACAAGGTTCTTATCAGTGATTCCGTTTACCTTTAGACCATAAGCGACATTTTCAAACACCGATTTAGGGAACGGATTCGACTTTTGAAAAACCATGCCGACTCTTGTTCTTACGGCTGCAACATCTTTTATATCCCGGTAGATATCGATGCTGTCAAGAGTAACTATGCCCTCAAGTCTGGTGCCGGGGATAGTCTCATTCATCCGGTTAAGTGTACGTAAAAATGTTGATTTCCCGCAGCCGGACGGCCCGATTAAAGCAGTAACCTTGTTCTTTTCGATATCCAGAGAAACATTGAACAAAGCCTGGTTTTCTCCATAATAGAAATTGAGATTGTGGGCGCTCATCTTCAAATTTGCTTTATCCTGATGATGAGGCTTTGCTTCTGCTATCGTTTCCTTGGTCTCTATGTTAATTTTATTTTCAGGCACTTATTCGTCTTCTCCTCATTTTTGATCTGATATAAATAGCCGTAAAATTCAGCATAAACGTCAACACCAAAAGCACCAGCACCGTTCCGAATAGAATCGGTTTTGTTTTTTCAACATCAGGCGACTGGGTAGCCATAACATAAATATGATATCCTAATTCCATGAATTGATCGTTAAGCTTGACCGGCAGATAAGGCAAATAGTAAGCGGCTCCGGTGAACATAATAGGCGCAACTTCACCAGCGCCGCGGCTGATTGATAATATTGCACCGGTTAAAATACCCGGCATTGCCTGCGGTATGATAATTCTTATAATGGTTTGTAGTTTGGTGGCGCCAAGCGCATAACTCGCATCTTTTAATTCCGGGGGGATAGTTCTTAACGCTTCCTCAGTAGAAATAATGACTACCGGCAGAGTTAAAATCGAAAGTGTTAATGCCGCCCAGATTATTGCCGGCTGTCCCCATACTGGATGACTGCCCTCGAAGAAAACGGAATCAATTCCCGTACCTATGAAACCAATAAAAAAGCCAAGGCCAAACAGCCCGAAAACTATCGAGGGCACGCCTGCCAGATTATTGATTGCTATTTTTATCAGACGGGTAATTTTTGAGTTGGGTGATGTATATTCATGAAGGTAGATAGCTGACAGCACCCCAATCGGCACTACGGCTATAGTCATAAGCATCACTAAGGTTACTGTCCCGAATATTGCCGGAAAAATACCGCCAGACTCCATGCCATTCTGAGGGGGCTGGGTTAAAAATCCCCAGCTTATTGTGCCGATACCTTCAAGAACGATGTTAATTATAATAACTGCTAAAATCGCTATTATGATGAGTACCGCCAGCAATGTAAGACTACGCGGAATGAAATCGCTTGATTTGGTTTTAAACTTATATGATATCGAATCTATTGCAGTGCTTGTTATCTCTTTTTCTGCGGCAGTTTTCACTAATTTTCACCTTGTATCTTGATTTTTAGCTTTGCCAGTACAAATTCGCCGCCAAGATTTATCATAAATGTAAAAATAAACAATAGTGTTCCTATGAAGAATAAAACGTTATAGTGAGCACTTCCAAAAACTACCTCCCCCAGCTCGGCAGCTATAGTTGCCGAAAAGGTTCTGACTGAATCGGTCAAACTGCCCGAAATAATCGCGGCATTGCCTGAGGCCATCAAAACAATCATCGTTTCTCCTATAGCTCTGCCAAAACCGAGCACAATGCCGGCGGCAATCCCAGGCAAGGCGGCAGGTAAAACCATAGTAAACGAGACCTGCCAGTGGCTGGCTCCAAGCGCCAACGCCGCCTCACGCAATGACCTGGGAACGGAAGTTAAAGCATCCTCAGCTATTGAAAATATGATAGGGATAACCGCACAACCAAGCGCAATACCGGCGTTTGTTGCATTCAGCCTGAATGTTAATCCCAGTGTTTTCTGTAAAGCCGTAGCTAAAATCATCAGCGCGAAAAACCCAAGCACTACTGAGGGGATTCCAGCCAACAGCTCAATAGCCGGCTTGATTATCTCACGAGAATGTTTTGAGGCAAACTCCGAGGAGTATATCGCCGCGCCAACGCCCAATGGTACAGCTATCAACATCGCTATAATTGCCGCCTTAAGAGTGCCGATAAATAACGGCAATAACGAATACTTGGGAACATCAGAATTGGGCTGCCATGACCATTTCGCATCCCGACCCTCATAATATTCCTGTTTGAATGTCATCTTATGCAGACTGGCTTCCTCTTGCATCTCGGAATTGGTGAAAATCGGGATTGATTCCTTGAAGATGAAAACGAATATGAGCAGGACTGCGATCATAGCGACAAAGGCATTCAGCGCGATAAATTTTTTGCCTAAGAACTCAAGCGCTCTGGATTTCTTTTTAAATTTGTATTCTTCCATTATTTTAATACTTTACAATTTTCAGGCATTCACAAGGGCGTATGCAATACGCCCCTACGCAAGACCGTATATATTTATTGTGGCTGGTGTATGTCCTCGCCCCAAGCCATACGGCCTGTAGGGACACTTCCGTATGCACCAGTTAGCAGATGAGTCGCCTTAAGCGGAAACCAACCACCTGTGTTCACATCCGCTAGTGATTTTACCGGTTTATTTAATCTCATTTTTCAACGCTAATTCTTTCGGCAAAGGCACATAGTCGATGTCTTCAGCAATTTTTTGCCCTTCAGCAGAAAGCGCCCAGTTGACCAGCTTTTTTAATTCGCCTTTAGGAACGCCATTAAAGAACCAATATAGTTCGCGGGAAATCGGATATGTGCCATTGGAAACAGTTTCAAGCGATGGTTTAACCGTTTGGTCATCGTCTGCCTTTTTTATTGCGGCAAACTTTACGCCTTTAGCCCAGGCTATTCCGCCATAGCCGATGCCGTATTTATCCTTGGATACGGCATTAACAACAGCCGCTGTGCCGGGAAGTGTTTGAGTATAATCCGAGTAGTCTTCTTTGTTTAGAACTTTCTTTTTAAAGAAGGCATAGGTTCCGGAATTATTTTCACGGCCGTAAAGAATTATCTTATGGTCGGGACCGCCAACCTCATTCCAATTTGTAATAGCGCCGGTATATATTCCTTTAAGCTGAGAAAAACTTAACTCATCCACGTGGTTATCTTTATGTAAAAAGACTGCTATTCCATCAAGGGCAACCGAGATTCTATAGACATCGATGCCTTTTTCTGCGGCGAGCTTGTATTCCTTTTCCTTCATGTCGCGTGATGCCTCACAGATATCGGTTGTTCCATTAAGCAAGGCCGCAATTCCGGTTCCTGACCCGCCGCCGGATACCTGAATTATAATATCTTCATTTTTCATATATTCCTCAGCCCACCTTTGCCCCAGGCGAACAAGTGTATCGGAACCTTTGATTGTGATATTAGTTCCGGCGAAAGCGAAACAGGCTGCGGCAAGCAGCGCAATTGTAATGACTAAGATTTTTTTCATCGTACTCTCCTTGAAAGGGTTTTTTCTTTATTTTCATTATTACATTACTATTTCAATGTTAGGGAATTGTTAGGAACCCATTATGTTTTAGTGAAATGTTAAAACTTCAACTGCAAATCGACTTGCAATCTTTTAAAATCAGATTCATTCTGTTCCAAACCGATTTTATTCATGAAATAGCTCACTTTAAAGGCGCTGTTTTTAGCGAATTGATAAGCGCCGCCAATCTCATGACCCTTGCCATCAGTACCGCCGCCGCGGAAATCGGAATCTGTATACATACCCACTACGGCATCTTTTTCAAGCTCTCGATAATTATAACGGCAAGACCATGAACCTGGTTTTTTCGCTTTACCGACACGAACGCCAATTAGCCAGCCATTACAATCGTTATCAACGGCGGTATTCGCTACATAATCGCCCATTAGTACGACCGGGATATTGCCAAGTTTATGGCTAACTTCGCCAAATAATTCGAGGAGCTGGTAATCATTGATATATAAGCCTGAGGTATCAACCGTGTTGCCCATCGGATCACCAGCATCGAAAAAGGGTTCAAAACCAACAGTGTTAATATAATTAAAGAAACCAGCGCCGGCAGTAATGCCGGATTTTTTATCATTCAGATTATATTTAAAGAAGCCCTGTCCGGCAGCCATCCATGAATCATCGTCGGAAGAACGTTCTTCAAGCCAAAGTCCAGCCGTCATGACAGTAATAGAAATATTCTGTAAGTCCTTTTTAAAAGCAACGACACCGCCTTCAGGATTCATGTCTCCATCCCATATCAATTCAGATTTGCCCGGCTTGAAAAATGGATTTTTAAATTTCCCTCCTTTAATTGACAAACCTTCAATTACTTTTGGATTGATTTCAAGGTAAGCCAAATCCAGCATTAAATTTTTTGTGGAATAACCATTGTCCAAAGTCTGATTAGTTGATACAGGGTCGTCCGAGCCTGTCGCCAACTGCAAACCGACCTTTGTTGTTTGGTTTACATTTGCCTGCAATCCAAATCGAGCGCGAATCCTTTGCCTGTTGCGGGTATCCTTACCCTCTTTATCAATCATTTCATGGCGATACCTGAAATCGCCCTTTACCTTGATGTTTTCCCACCAGTCGCTTGCCAGTGAGGTAGTCGCCAGCAAGGCAACACATAGAAAAGTAATGATTGGTTTTGCCATTTGGAATTTTCCTCCTTGTTTTGCTTTTTTCATTTTGACACCTTCTCCTTTTCCCTGACATTTTAATCAGTTAATTTTTGATTAGTATTAAACACTGAATTTGTTAGGGAATTATTAAGGAAACATTAATATCGTATGATTTTGAGCGGTTATAAATTATTCATGGGCGGTATCGGCAACAGGCATATTCCGGTTGTTGTTAAATGGTAGCATTGAAAATTATTTCACTACTATGGAAAAAGTTGGGGCGGGATTAACTGTTTAGGCAGGTCGCAGTGAAGCATAACCTGCCGATTTTCTTAACATGCAAAATGTATCAGTTTATCCGCCTTAGGCGGACTACGAACTGATACGATATAAATTATACATTTATTAATAAACTATAACTTGTTTGTAATCATAGGCAGATGAATTGCAAACGTACTGCCGCTTCCGGGAGCGCTTTCAACTCTTACTTTGCCATTATGCACAAGAACGATATGTTTTACAATAGCCAACCCTAAGCCGGTTCCGCCAAGCTCACGGCTTCTCTCTTTATCAACTCTGTAAAACCGTTCAAAAAGTCGGGGATGATGTTCTTTTGGTATTCCGCAGCCTTTATCGATAATTTTAATTACAAGTTCATTTTCTTCAATCGCCGCTTTAACTGTAATATCGCTGCCTTGCGGACTGTATTTAATAGCATTATCGAGAAGATTTACGACAGCCTGCTGGAATATATCAAAGTTGATTTTTACTTTTAAACTGCCGTCACAAATAAGTTCAATATTGATATCTTTCGCTTGAGCAGACGTCTCGCAAAACTGAATGCTTGCCTGAAGTGTTTTCTTTAGCTGCTCCTCTTTAAACTCAATCTCAGCCTTTTCGTATTCCTGTTCGATTCTCGATAGCTTTAGCAAGTCTTCAATTATTGCATTCAGGCGGTCTGTGTGTTTAATGATTATTTTCAGGAATCGACTGGCTTCTTGCGGCTCGTTAATAGCTCCGTCGATGAGCGTTTCAACAAAACCTTTGATTGAGGTGATAGGGGTTTTAAGTTCATGAGATACATTAGCGACAAAATCGCGGCGTATGTTTTCGAGCTGCCGTAAGCGCGTAATATCGTTTAACACGATTACCGCTCCGATATGTTTCATGTCTGCATCATGCAGAACATTGCCATGAACCTGAATAGATCTCTGACCGTTGTTGTACAGGGTTAATTCATCTTCTAAGGGATGTGTTTCCATAAGAGCTTTTTTAATAAACTTATGCAAGTATGTGTTTCTAACAACTTCATGTATATAACATCCCGCGGCTGTATCGACACTTACTCCCAGCATATGTTCTGCCGTCTTGTTTATATTAATAATCTTCTCGTCTAAATCTACTGCCAGAACTCCCTCGACCATGCTGGAAAGTATTGCCTCTTGTTCGTTTCGTTGTTTTACCACTGTTTGAATTTTGTAATCGAGCTGTTTCGCCATTTGGTTCATCACATCTGAAAGCTTATCCATTTCTATAGAGTTATGTTCCGGGATGCGCTGTGACAATTTACCTTCAGCAAACTGTCGGGCAATTATTCCCATTTGCTTTATAGGCATGCTGACACGACGAGAAGTGTAAACACTGGCGCCGATAATAAAAATTGCAATTGCTATCCCCCCCAGTGTTACTTTGATATACACCTTATCTAAAGCTTTATTAATGGCTGATATTGGAATAGAAACGCGAACAACGGCAGTTATATCATTATTATCAAAAATAGGCATGGCAACATACATAAGGTTTTTGTGAAGCGTATAACTGTATCGGGTTGAGATGCCGATATCGCCGGCTAAGGCAGAAATTATTTCAGCTCGGTGAGCATGATTATCCATTGTTTTCGGCTCTTCATACGAATCGCCAATTACTTTTCCTGATGGCAAAATTATAGTAATTCTCGTATTAGTTTCTCCGCCAAGCTGTTTGCATAGTAAATCTATATCTTTATGATTGCCATCAACCATTAAAGCGGGAATTTGATTTTTAACCAATATTGCTCTTGTCCGCAGGTCTATGGCTGCTTTCTCAAGATAGAACTCTTTAAATGAATGCGAAAGATATATCGTAATAACCAAAATCGACAGGATAGTTATCAGCCAAAGCATCGGGAAAAGCTGCCATATCAATCGCTTTTTTTTCATGGCTGTTCCCTGAACCTATAGCCGACACCGCGGACAGTTTCAATATACTCGCTGTATTTACCAAGCTTTTTCCGCAGTCCGACAATCTGCACATCAACAGTGCGGTCGGTAACAATATAGTCATCGCCGCGGATAGCATCAACAATCTGGTAGCGCGTGAACACCCATCCCGGACGGCTGGCCAGAAAATGCAGCAGCCGGAATTCCGTCAGCGTTAAAGGAATGATTTTATTATCAATTAAAACCTCATGACGCCCCGGATGAATAACAACACCTTGTATTTTAATCACAGCACTCTGTTCAACGGGTTGTTGATTTTTTCGTCGAAGACAGGCTCTGATGCGAGCAATCAGGATTTTGGGACTGAAGGGTTTGGTAATATAATCATCAGCGCCAAGCTCCAAGCCAATAACAATATCCGCCTCCTCGCCTTTTGCAGATACTATGATTATTTGAATATCAGCAGTTGCCGGATTAGCCTTAAGGAGTTTGCATATCTCTAATCCATCAATACCTGGCAACATCAAATCAAGAAGCGCCATATCAGGCTTTTCCGATTTGGCCATTTCAAGCCCATCCTCGCCAGACATTGCAGTGATAACATGGTAACCCTCTTTGCGAAGGTTGTATTCTATCAATTCTACAATATCTCTGTCATCTTCAACGACCAATATTTTTACATTTCTGGCAAGCATAATATCAAATAATATCATATTATTTGTTAGAATTGTATTAGTATTTTATAATAAAATGGTTAAATTTCAATATTGCCTGCTGTTTTGCGGTGTTTTTTCTCGAAATTCATTCAAAAGCAACAGGTATTCAAATATCTTGCTTATATTTAGAATGTTTAATAAATTCTAAATGATTTTATAAAAGAACCGGTGATGGCATGTATAAGTTTATAAGCGCTCTTAGTCAATCACGTAAAAAGGAGATAATTATGCTGGATAATCCTATTATAAAAGCTATGTTAAACCGCAAATCAATTCGAAAATTTACAAACAAATCACCGTCCGATGAAATAATCAATACTATTGTTCGAGCCGGACAGCAGGCTCCTTTCGTCTCACAGCTCTGCAGTATATTACTATCTCGGGATAGGGATAAAATTCCTTATAAGGCTCCGTTATCATTTATCTTTTGTGTCGATTCGTACAAGCTGGAACTGATTATGGCCAAAAGGGAGTGGAAATTGATTACTAATGATCTAATGCTGTTGATTCTAAGCATTCAGGATGCTGCTTTGATGGGTCAAAATATGGTAATGGCGGCAGAAAGTCTTGGTTTGGGAAGCTGTCATATCGGCATGATCCCCTACGAAGCCGAACCGATAGCCAAACAATATAAACTACCCAAGCGAATATTTCCTATAGTTCAGCTGGTTATGGGTTATCCGGCCGAATCGCCGCCGCCAAGGCCTCGCTATCCGATGAATTTTACGCTTTTTGAGGATGAATATCCGGACTTCGACGAGGAAACTATCGAAAATGCTATGCAGGCAATGGATGAAGGGTATTTATCGCAAGACTACTACCGCAAGGCAGGCTTAATGTTAGAACTTAAAGGCGATAAAGAGGAGACTTTTGATTTTGACACATATAGCTGGACCGAACATATTTCGCGCAAGTGGGGACAGCGGTTAGAATCATTAGCAATACTACAGAAACAATTTGAGAAACGCGGCTTTAAAATCTGATATATATAATTAACTGCTTGTAAGCATTAATGAGTTACGCCCGGATAAAGTTAGCTCGATAGAGTCTGGCTATCCAAACGCATAAGAAATAGCCATACAGTAATGACTTAAGATAATAGTTATATTGTGAAACACAGACAGATAATTACTATAATCAACAGCTAAGTTACCGATATAAATATTATTGATATAATGTAAATAAAAACGGTTGCAGAAGCTTGTTCCCTATAAAGGCTTAAAACCGAAACAATTTGTTTCTAAAACACAGATAGGAAATTAAACAAGCTTATAAAAGGTCGAAAAGAAAGTGAAAATCAGAACCAAAATTTATTTCATTTCCCTATCGTTAATTTTAATAGTGGGATTATCCACTTTATTAATCGTCAGGGATTTATCAACAAAGGCTATCAAAAGAGAAATTAGCACCCGTTTAACCGCCAACGCGCAATCGCGGGCGCACCATATTGAAACGGTTTTAGGTGAATATAAAAATATAACCCTGACACTGGCAGCGGGAAATCCTTTTAGAGATGCTGTAAACACGAAGATAAATTCTTATCAAAGAGTAAAGCAAGTTAACAGAAGGATAAAAAGCATTATACAATCTTATGATGATATTTCAAGAATTAGAGTTTTAAATAAAAACGGCATAATAATAGCCTCCAGTAATACAGATGTTGGACTTGATAAAAGCGCTCAGGATATTTTCCTAAAAGGGAAGGAAAGCGCTTATCTTGGAGATTTGCATATTTCAAAGTTTACGAACGACATTGTTATAAGCGCATCCGCGCCCATTTTTCTAAATGGCTTATTCTCAGGGGTTGTTGTTATAAATTTCAATACAGATAAATTATTTTCAATAACAGAGGATAAGACCGGATTAGGGAAAACGGGGGAAATATACCTTGTAAATAAAGACGATTATATAATCACCCCTTCCAGATTTCTTGACGATGCGGTCTTGAAAAAGAAAATTGATATAGGAAAATTAAAGCATGATTTTATAAACGCAGAACAAACAAGCAGCCAAGAACATGAAAACATAGCGCTATCATTTAAAAATTATAGAGGTATTGATATTCTTGCGGTTCATTCATATATACATGAGATGGACTGGATATTGCTGGCTGAAATAAGCGAGGATGAAGCATTTGCGCCGGTTGATGATTTGACTAATAAAATATTATTAATCATAGCTGTTCTTTTAGTTTTTGGGGTATTGCTTTCGTTTTTTGTATCAAACAATATAACCAAACCGATTTTAAAATTATATCAAGGCGCTGAGGAGATATCAAAAGGGAACCTCAATCATACAATAGGCATCAAGGCAAAAGATGAAATCGGACAATTAGCGAATATGTTCGATGATATGACATTAAGCTTGAGGAAATCTCAAGAAAAAACAGAAAAACACAGCCGGGTACTCGAGAAAACAGTTAAGGCAAGGACTAAAGAGCTACGCGAAAAAATCGAGGAAATCGAGCAGCAAAATGCTGTAATGGCAAATATCGCATCCGACCTTGGAGACGCAAATGAGAATTTAGAGAAAGAAGCAGAAGAGCGCAAGCAGACAGTGAAAGCCCTACAAGAAAGCGAGGAGAAATTTTACAGCCTTAGTTCAAATGCATTGGATGCAATAATAATGATGGGACCGCAGGGCGAAATTACTTTCTGGAATAAGGCATCAGAAAATATGTTTGGCTATTCCAGCGATGAGGTAATAGGAAAAGGACTTCATGCTATTATTGTGCCAGAAAAATACCGCGAGAAATATGTCAAAGCATTTCCTTTATTCGAGAAAACCGGCCAAGGCGCAGCCATCGGAAAAACATTAGAGCTAACAGCATTAAGAAAAGATGAAAGCGAATTTCCTGTCGAATTATCGGTTTGGGCTATACGATTACAGGAACATTGGAATGCCGTGGGTATTATACGCGATATCACCGAACGCAAGCAGGCGGAGGAGAAAATCAAACAGACTATGTCTGAATTAGAACGATTTAATAAGATAGCAGTCGGACGAGAACTTCGGATGATAGAGCTTAAGAAAAATATTAATGAGCTTTATCAAGAAAAAGGAGAACCGCCGATTTATAAAACCGATTTTAATAACTCTGAATCGAAAAATGATTTATTAAAAGCAAATAAATAAATAAATAAATAAAAAGAGGATTATTAAAGATGGCAATAATACTGGTGATTGATGATTCCAAGATGTCCCGCAATATGATTATAAAGGCGGTTAGGGCTTTAGGACATGAAACGTTAGAGGCAGAAAACGGACAGATTGGCTTAGAGATGTTAATGAAACACAAGCCGGATGTCGTTACTGTTGATATGCTCATGCCGGTGATGAATGGTATTGAGTTTTTATCCGCCATTCGCAAGGATAACAATCAAACCCCCGTGATTGTAATCACTGCAGATATTCAGGAGGAAACCCGGCGGGAATGCGAGGAATTTGACGTTCATTTTTTAAACAAACCGTTTAAAGAACAGGAACTGATAGCGGCTTTATCCGTTGCTGCAAAGGTAAAGGGGAAAGCAGATGAAATTAAATCCCGATGAATTAGATGCGCTGACTGAGATAATAAATATTGGAGTTGGCAGAGCCGCAGCATCGCTAAGCGAAATGGCAAGCCAGAAGATTATTTTACAGATTCCGCGAGTAGAGGTATTTGATATTGATGCTATTCCTGAAAGTTTAGAGTTCTTTGAGGAGAAAGACATTGCCTCAGTCAAGCAGGATTTCACCGGCAAATATTCGGGGCGGGGAACGCTTATATTTCCTAAAGAAAGCGCGTTTGCTTTAGTAAACCTTCTTTTAGGTCAAACCGAATCAAGTTCTACCGAATTTGACGACGAGTATGAAGGCGTTTTAACTGAAGTGGGGAATATCTTGTTAAATGCTATCCTTGGCTCGATAGCAACAGCGATGTTGGGACCATTAACTTATAATATCCCCATATATGAACAAACTTCGCTGACAGATATTTTTTATCAGTATGCGAAACAAATGGATAATTCGCTGCAGACTCAGGTTGTGTATGCGGAAGCCTCGTTCGAGATTTCCAGGCAGAATATTCAAGGACAATTTTTAATATTTTGCAAGGTTCCATCTATTTCTCAGCTTCTTCATGAGGCAGAAGTTACTTAGCAGAAGGAATATTGTTTTGCCTGATAAATTATTGCAATGCACGCGGTCTCATCAAACGGTTTTGGATTTACTGCCATTAGGAGCGCTTATCATCCAGCGCGATTTTACAGTGCTTTATTGGAATGCTGTTTTGGAGAAGTGGACAGGTATCCCCAAGGAGGAAATATTAAAAACATGTCTCACCGACCGTTATCCTAATCTGAATAAAGCAAATATTCATAATAGGATTATTAACACTTTTGAAAACAACGTTCCAACTTTCTTTTCTTCTTTTTTCAGCCGGTATTTTTTTCCTATCAGCTTATCAGGGTCGGTAAAAGATGAACTGATGATTCAGAAGACGCAAATCCTGCCAATCTACCTGCCGGGGTATAACGAGACTCTTGCTCTTATTATTATTGAGGATGAAACTCGAATTACCCACAAGCTTTCCGAGTTAAGGAAAGAGAAACAGCTGCTTATAAAAACGCAGAATGAAATGCAAAGTAATTTAAAGTCGCTCGATGAAAGCCGCGTAGCAACATTAAACATGATGGAGGATATAGAAGAATCGCGGCAACAGTTAGAGTTGTTCAATGCCAGCCTTCAAAATGAAATCAGTAAGCGTATAAAGGCAGAGGAACAGCTTAAAATGTATGCCTCCGACCTGCAAGAGGCGAAAGATGTTCAGGAACAAAATGCTTCCCGGCTTGTTCAGCTTGTTAACGAACTGGAAGTCGCCAAGGATAAAGCGGAGGATGCTACCCGCGCCAAGGGCGAATTCTTAGCCAATATGAGCCATGAAATCCGCACACCGATGAATGGCATTATCGGGATGACGGAGTTATGTTTAGATACTCAATTAGACGAAGAACAGCGCGAATATCTTGATATGGTTAAATCTTCTGCTAATCAACTTTTAGGCATCATTAATGATATACTCGATTTTTCCAAGATTGAATCGGGTAAATTAGAGTTGGAAATGGTTAATTTCAACCTTCGTGAGATAATAGAGCAATCGATAGAAATGCTGGCAATCCGCGCTCATGAGAAGGGGATTGAATTAATATCATTTATTGACCCGTTAGTTCCCAACAGCATTATTGGAGACCCTGTACGTTTGAATCAGATTATAATAAACTTAATCGGCAATGCTATTAAATTTACACAAGAGGGTGATATTGTACTTCGGGTAGAGCTTGAAGGCGACATCCAATCATCAAAATTCCACTTCAGCATCTCTGATACCGGAATCGGCATTCCAAAGGAAAGACAGGCGGCGATTTTTGAAAGTTTTACCCAGGCGGATGGGTCAACTACCCGCAATTATGGCGGTACCGGGCTGGGGATTACAATTTCCAAGCAGTTGATTGAAATGATGGGAGGCAAAATCTGGTTGGAAAGTCCTGTTAATAAAACAGAAGTTGGCGGTCCGGGCAGCGCGTTTCATTTCTCCATTCATTTTGAAACGCAAATAATTCAAGAGCCGCTGACAGTTTTTGACCAAACTCAATTGACAGGGAAAAAGGCATTAGTGGTTGATGATAATTTTGCCAACCGGCATCTATTCGGAGCGCTTCTTGAGAATTGGAACCTGAAGCCATCATTTGCAGAAAACGGGCAAAAGGCTTTAAAAGCTTTGGCAGCGGCGAATGATAGTAATGATTCCTACGACCTTGTTCTTCTGGATGTGATGATGCCGGATATGAGTGGCTTTGAGGTTGCTGAGAAGATACAATCCAGCGGGTGGCTTGATAAGACATCGGTAATAATGCTTAGCTCCGCTCATCGGTTGGGCGAAAGGGAGCATTCTCAAAAATTAGGCGCATCTGCATTTCTATATAAACCGATTAAACAATCAGCGCTTTATAATACAATTATTGAAACATTTAACCGCGATTTAGCATCGGCAAGTGATGCCATCATCTATGAGAAAGCCGGTAAGAAAGCAGAGGAAGCTTTGCAATATCAGAGTATAAAAGCCGGGGAAAAGCTTAATATTCTTTTAGCTGAGGACAATAAGACTAATCAAATACTGGCAATTAAATTGCTTGCCAAGCATGGTTATAATGCAACGGCTGTTGACAATGGACAGCTTGCTATTGAGAAGCTTGCAAAATATAATTACGACTTGATTTTGATGGATGTTCAGATGCCGGTAATGGGAGGCTTTGAGGCTGCAGGGATAATTCGCGAACAGGAGAAGGCAACGGGAAAACATATTCCCATAATAGCCATGACCGCGCATGTTATGCAGGGCGACCGTGAAATGTGTCTTGAAGCGGGAATGGATGAATATATCAGCAAGCCGATTAATCCTAAAAAATTGTATACATTATTGGACAACATAAGCAAGGATAAAAGACAAAAAATGCCAACCGATTTGCCTAAGCAATCAGAGAAGCAGACTGACAAGACAGCGGCATTTGAAATATCTGAGGTTTTGAATCATGTTGACAACGATATTGAACTTTTGAAAGAAATTATCGAGGTGTTTTCTGAAAGCTATCCCGAACTGATGACCCAAATAGAAACAGCAATCAAAACGGAAAACAGCAAGGATTTGCACGAAGCCGCACATAGCCTTAAAGGCATGGTCGGTAATTTTGGCGCCAAAGCGGTTTTTGATATTGCCCTAAACCTCGAAATGATGGGTAAGAATAATATAATGGAAAAAGCAGAAGAAACATTCACAAAACTGCAATCTGAAATAGTACAGCTTGAAGAGGAGCTGTTGAACCAAGCAGAGACGGTAGTATCATGAGGACATTGATAATTGAAAATGATTTTAGCAGCGGCAGGTTATTAATATGATGTCTGAGGCTATTATCAAGTCCGAACACCTGATATCAAATAGAGGCTTATATAGAAAAATATTCAGAGACGATATTTTTCTCATTCGCTTTGCAAGTAATAACTTGTAAAAAATAGCACGGAAATGTATAATAAAAATTAGCATGAATGACGAAAGTAAAACAAAAAAAGAGCTTATAAAAGAACTGGTAAAGTCACGGCGGCGAATCTCTGAGCTGGAAAAATCAGAAACCAGTCATAAGCAGATGAAGAAAACGCTTCATGAGGCAAGCGGCTGCCTGGAAAAGATTTTCAACTATGCCAACGTGCCTATCATCGTTTGGAATACATCATTTGAGATTATTCAGTTCAATCATGCTTTTGAACATCTAACGGGCTATGATGCTGTTGATGTTATCGGTAAGAAATTGCATATACTAATCCCTGAGTCAACCCGTGAGAGTACATTAAACAAAATCAAGCGTACCTCAGATGGTGAATATTGGGAAGTAGTTGAAATCCCAATCCTGCGCAAAGATGGTGATATCAAGATTATCATTTGGAATTCAGCTAATATCTTCGCAGAGGACGGAACCACTATTATATCCACGATTGCCCAGGGAATTGATATTACGGAACGCAAGCAGACTGAAATAAAACTTCAGGAAAGCGAAGAAAAATTTTACGGTCTTAGCTTAAATGCTTTGGATGCAATAATAATGATGGGACCGCAGGGCAAAATTACTTTCTGGAATAAGGCATCAGAAAATATGTTTGGCTATTCCAGCGATGAGGTAATAGGAAAAGGACTTCATGCTATTATTGTGCCAGAAAAATACCGCGAGAAATATGTCAAAGCATTTCCTTTATTCGAGAAAACCGGCCAAGGCGCAGCCATCGGAAAAACATTAGAGCTAACAGCATTAAGAAAAGATGAAAGCGAATTTCCTGTCGAATTATCGGTTTGGGCTATACAATTACAGGGAAATTGGAATGCTGTAGGTATTATACGCGATATTACTAAACGCAAGCAGGCTGAGGAAGCGCTGCTTGAATCTGAGAGGAAGTATAAAGACCTGATAGAAAATGCCAATATTGGCATTCTTGTTGACGATACTACGGGTAAATTTATTTATTTTAATGAGAAATTTGCAAAACTCTTCGGGTACTCAATTGAGGAGATGAAAAATCAAACCTTTAATTCACTTGTGCATCCGGATTGCCTTAAAGAGAACTTAGCAAAACATCAAGTCCGCTACAGTCAAAAATACTTAAAATCACATTATGAGTTTAAGGGCATTAAGAAAGATAAATCAATATTGTATATTGAAGCGGATGTAGTTGCATTGATGGATAGGGATAGCATCAGGGGCTGGCGAACTTATATTAAAGATATTACCGAGCGCAAGCAGACGGAGAATCTAATAAATGTCCAGCGAGACTTAGCTATAGCAATCGGCGCCGCACATAACCTTGATGAAGGGCTTCGTTTTTGTATTGAAGCAGCGCTCAAAATCTCAAGGATGGATTGCGGCGGAGTTTACCTTTTTGATAATACTTCCAGCGCTTTAGATTTAGCATTCCATATAGGACTGCCCCCTGATTTTGTTAGGAGCGCCTCACACTACGATGCGGACTCAGCTAGTGCGCAGCTTGTAAAAGCGGGCAAGCCAATTTATAAGCGTCATCAAGAGTTGGGCATACAATTAGATAAGATTAAAATACAAGAACAATTGCGCGCTATTGCTATTATTCCTATACATCACAATAATCAAGTAATTGGTTGTCTCAATATCGCCTCTCATACATTTAATGAAGTGCCAGTTTTCGCTCACAGTACGCTCGAAATAATAACCGCCCAGATTGGCAGCGCAATTGCCAGGTTAAAAACAGAGAAAGCGCTAAGGGAAAGTGAAAGAAAGCACAAAGCAATTTTTGAGAATGCCAATGATGCGATATTCCTTATAAGCGAAGATATGTTTATCGACTGTAATGTAAAGACAGAAGAGATATTCGGCTGCAGTCGTGAGGATATCCTACAGCTAAAACCGCATGAATTTTCTCCGCCATATCAGCCGGATGGAAGCGAATCGAAAGAGAAGTCGTTAAAAAACATCAATATGGCGTTGTCCGGCAAACCTCAATTTTTTGAATGGAAACATAAAAAACTCGATGGCACTTTGTTTGATGCGGAAGTGAGTCTAAACTGTGTTGAAATCGACGGCAAGGTAATACTTCAAGCTATTGTCCGCGATGTCAGCGACCGTAAAAAAGCAGAAGCAGCGCTTTGGGAATCGGAAAGACGCTACCAGGAGTTGTTTAATTCCGTGATGGAAGGCATTGGCATAGTGGATGAAAATGAAATTATTGAATTCTGCAACCCCGCTTTTGCGGAGATATTCGATGAAGATTCAACATATGATATATTAGACAAATGCCTTCTTGATTATTTCCCCGACAGTCAAAAAGGAATTATAGTTTCAGAAACTGAAAAAAGAAAGAAGGGGGAAACCTCCCAGTATGAACTAGAAGCAATTTCCGCCAAAGGAAAAAGGAAAAACATTTTTGTTTCTATTACACCGAGATTTGATGAGAATAAAATCTATAAAGGATATTTTGGTTCCGTATTAGATATTACGGAAACAAAACGCCTGCAGGAACTCGCCTCTCAGGCGCAGCGTTTGGAAACAGCGGGCAGAATCGCCGGCCAGGTTGCTCATGATTTTAATAATCTCTTAGGACCAATGATAGCCTACCCGGACATGATAAAAGAACATTTACCGGAGAATCACTTTTCTTATAAATATCTTGAAGATATTGAAAAAGCGGCGGAAATAATGGCTGATATTAACCAGCAACTGCTTACCTTGAGCAGGCGAGGACACTACAATTTAGAAATATTGAATCTAAATAATATTATTACTCAAGTCGTTGATCAGATGCAGTTGGTACCAAGCACGCTTCATATTGAAGCCATATTGGATGAAAACTTAATGAATATCAAAGGCGGGTCTTCGCAGATACTGCGCGTGATTTCAAACTTAGTAAACAACGCCCGGGATGCGATGCAGGATAATGGATTTCTATCAATAATAACTGAAAACTTCTATATTGACAGGTCTTCGGAAAAGTATGGACTTGTTGTAAAAGGAGAATACGCCAAGATTACCATTACTGATACGGGCTGCGGAATTTCCAAAGAGGCTCTATCGAAAATATACGATCCTTTTTTCTCAACTAAAATCGCCGATAAGAAAAGAGGTTCGGGTTTAGGTTTAAGTGTTGTGCATGCTGTTATGGAAGACCATAACGGTTATATTGATATTCAAACGAAAATCGGACTGGGGACTTCATTCTATCTATATTTCCCGATTACGAGAAAATCACTTGAGACAGCGGAACCAGGTGAAATCGTCGGCGGCGCTGAAAGCATCCTTGTTGTGGATGATGATACTTTACAGAGAGAAGTTGCGCTTAGTTTGTTGGAAAGCCTTGGCTATAAAGTAACTGCCGCTGATAGCGGCGCAAGCGCTTTAGAATTATTGAAGAATAATCCTCATGATTTACTGATAATAGACATGATTATGCCCGGCGGCTTAGATGGGGTCGAAACATATCAAAAAGTGCTCGAATTCAATCCATCACAGAAAGCAATTGTTGTTTCCGGATTTGCAGAAACAGACCGAGTTGATAAGGTTTTAGAATTAGGAGCGGGGGGATTTATTAGAAAACCGCTGACAATGAAATCAATTGCTCAAGCAATCAGGCAAGAACTGGATAAAGCGTCCGTGCAGGATATTCTCTGAACGCGCAACAGTGTTGTTGTTGGGTGAGGGCATCTACAGCACATAAATATGTTCCAACTTCAAAATCCGGGATTAATATTGGCTATTCAATTATCTTCGGAGTGATAAATATCATTAAATCGGTTTTATTTTTAGTGGTCGTTTTGGTTTTAAATAAATAACCACTACTGTTCGGCCTTTCTCTTAAAAAATCTGGACATATCTCCTATAATGAAGGTGAACTTAAAAACATAAAATTATTCATTACAGGAGGCTAATTTAATGTAAATGTTAATTATTATTTTTACAATGATTGGTTTTCATTCCTCAACAATAACAGTAAAATGGAATATTCTCTTTGGCTGTTTTGCTGAGTAAAATAAAGAGAGAGCCATTTTACTAGCTCTCTCGATTGATTTCTTGCAGCGTTTTCACGCCATGTTATATGAGTATAGCTATAATACCGAGTCGTCAATAGTGCAGGTTAGAGTTCCTGTCTCATCAATAGTCCAAGTATCGACTGAGACATCATCATCAAGGTTGGCAGTAGCAGTACATGTAAAAGTGTTGGCGGCGGCGACCATAGCATAACTATAACGCGCGCTGGCTCCAACATCCACGCCTATGGCGGCAAATGTGGCAGGGGCAACGGCGCTAGCGGTTACGCCGTTCAATGTGTAAACATCGTTTTCCTGACGGTAGGCTCTCTGCATTGTATAAATCTGTTTTAAAAGCTGTTTGGCTTCAGACTGCTTAGCCTTTGTTGTCGAACGCATAAAACGGGGTATCGCCAGAGCGGCTAAGATACCGATAATAACGACCACAATCATCAATTCGATTAATGTGAAGCCTTTTTTGCTTTTGTGGAACTTACTAAACATTTCTCACCTCGTTGGTTTTAGGGTTAATTGTAACTAATTATTTTTATCGTTTGTCTATTTTCTTTCTTTAGTTCTGTCATGCTTTTTTTAGTCTTCATGGTCAAATTTAAACAAATGTCATGCCAATTTGCTTGATATTGTGAGAAAGCAGCTTATCTAATTTCGTTATAACGGATTATGATTATCATAACAGTCAGGCTTGTGTTTTTCGAGAATACTTTCTTTAGAATTAAGCCTTGCATTTTGCAAAATGCAAAATTTGAATATTGATTTAGGACAATGTTATATAGTGTGAACCTTTTGTAAAAAATTATTTATAACACAATAGTGTCAATCCGCCTGAGGCGGACTTGTGGTTTTGACTATTAGGGTTGGTGCGCGGGGATGTAAGACAACAACGTTATATTAATTAATTGAAGAAAAGATACCTGTATTATTAAATCAATAATAATTAGATGTCTGTCAACAAGATTGGCGAATCAGTTAATTGATCGAATCGTCCGTAGTGCAAGTTAGAATTCCGGTTTCATCGATTTGCCAGACATCATTGGCAGGGTCATCGTCGAGGTTAGCGGTAGCCACGCAAGAGAAAGTATTAGCCCCGGCAGTCATTGCAAAGGAATAACGGGAAGTAGAGATTAATTCTATTGCAATAAGACCAAAAGCATTCTGGGCTGCCGCACTTGCCGTTACGCCATTCAGGCAATATGTTTCATTTTCAACGAAATAGGCTCTTTGCATAGTATATACTTGCTTGAGAACACCTTTCGCCTCTGTTTGTTTTGATTTGGCTGCCGCTCTCATAAAACGAGGAATGGCTAAGGTCGCCAGTATGCCTATGATAGCAACTACTATCATTAATTCAATCAGAGTAAAGCCGCGCTCTGTTTTTTCCATAACAACCACCTTTTATCTTTTATTCTATCGGCTTAACCGATAGAAATTTTATTTATCCTTGATTTTTTATTCAACCGGTTTCTTTCGATCTTCTATATCAGAATATATTTATAATCATAATCCATGCCATCATGGTTGAATATTTAGAATAATTAAAATCAAACATGAATATTACACTTAACGACAAGTTTTCAATAATAATTCTAAATTTAATTACAATTAATAAATTTCCTTATAATTATTGCTTAACATCTATCCGGTGGACGGTATCCGTCTAAGGCGGATCCGTCTGCCCCATGCGTTATATTATTATCTGTGTCGATATTATTGCGGATATTATATAGAGGATTTTAATAAATTTCAACTTGAAACGATTTTTAAAATATATACAATTTCACAATGTTTAAATAATGGCTATTGTATTTTTAAGAGGAATCACTAACCGCTTGATTTGCTCGATTGGCAAATCGCCGACAAGCAATATCATATCGCCGCCGCCAGCGCCTGTCGGTTTGGCTCTGCCGCTATTGTTTTTCGCCCATACCTCAAGCTCATCATGAATTGGCAGGCGGTAGGGCATATCGGCAATAGAGGCGCATTCCCGCATGGTTTCGTTAAACTCATCAATTAATTCGAATACTTCTTTTTGAGACGAAACGAACCATGACCCAGCCAATCTGTCGCTCACATTAATAAGCTTATTAAGAATTTCCTTATTATTGTCAGCAAATTGATTCTGAAACCGACTTACCAGTTTTCGGGTATCAGCGGGTTGGCCTGTCCAGACTAAGTGAAGCGGAATATAATTTTCGATTTTATCAAAATTAATAAACTCGATTTGATGAGATTGCTTAAAAATACTGAATTTTAACGGTTTGCCATACGAACACAAGGCCACATCCGCGCCGCTGCCAAGCCCTGTTTGCGCTTGATTGTGGATTGTAACCGCATGCTTGAAAATTTCATCGCTATAATCGGCAGGCTTCAATCCCGCTCGTTTATACCGCAGCGATACAACTCCCACAGCCTCAGCCGCCGAGCCGCCCAAGCCAAGTTTGACCGATTCGGACGTACTGTTCTTTGCGTAAAATTCACTGCGGTCGATTTCAATGTTGGGAATCCCGGCTTCACTTTCATATGCTTCTATTTGCGGGATATGATATTTCAAGGCAATATCTACAACCTTTGAACGAGATATTTCTGGAGGCGCAATTGATTCGGATAATTCCAGATAGCGCGGGACCGGGACCAGCACTGATTTGGCGCCGTATAAAACCGCATACTCGCCCGAAAGCATAACCTTGCCGGGAATTCTAATTTTATTTAACTGCACTTGATTATTTTCGCATTATCGCCGGCATTGCTTTTAATGACCGATTTAACGCCCTCGATTTGTCTTAATCGACGTGATATTTTCGGCAGGTCTTCCTTTTTGCCAAATACTATCACATGCGGTCCGGCATCTATGGTGGCATAAGTCTCAAAGCCATTATCGCGCCATCTACGGACAAACTGAATGATTTTAAACGTTGCGGGACTCCAATATATCAGCGATGGCCTGGCAGCTATCATACAGGCATGCATAGCCAGAGCGTTATACTCGGCAATCTCGCCTGCTTTGGTGAAATTAAGATTTCGTATAGCCGAAAGCATATTTTTATAATCTGCCGCCGCTTGTTTTAGCCATGACTTATAATAGGGGCTATTTTTACGGCAAATTTCCATGCCTTTTCCCGAGCCGATTTTCTTTTTGTCAGCCTCAACTACCGCGACAACCATTCCCCATGGGATATTATCGGGAGGCAGTAATTGTTTAGCGGCAGGATCGGCATTTAATGGCAAAGCCGCTAATCCGCCGGGTACCGAACGCGCTGCCGAGCCGCTTCCCAAGCGAGCAAGCCGGGACAGTTTTGGACGGTTTATTTTACGATTGGCAAATCCGCTTAGGCCAACTGCCAGCGCGGCAAATCCGGATGAGCTTGAGGCTAATCCGGCTTTGGTAGGAAAATTATTCGCTGATGATATTGAGAACTTGCCCTTAATAAGCTTATTATTACGCCACAAGTTGAGGTAAGTGATTATTCTTTTCGTTGAGTGTTCATCGGCAGGAATACCGTTTAAGAAGATTTTATCTTTATCAGAATCAATCCGTTCGATTATTGTATCGGTCTTGAGAGCTTTTAGTGTCATCGATATAGAGGGCGTGGCCGGCGTATTTTTCAAACCTGGTATTTTGCCCCAGTATTTAACCAGGGCGATGTTTGCATAGGCACGGGCAGCTACCCGTCTTATCATGCCGGAATACCCAAATTAAAAGGAAACACCTTAGCGAACTCTTTAGAAAGCTTATCTAATAAATCATACTGAGTGTGTGGTTCAACTAAAGAGATGACCGCACCGCCGCCGCCGCTGCCGGTCAGTTTTGCGCCCAGTACCCCATAATCGAGCAGCAATTCAACTGCCTCATCTAATGCCGGAGTAGAGACGCCCAGTTTGGCTAACAGTTCATGATTGCGGAACATCAATCTGCCAAGTTCTTTGCTGTCGCCGGTGCCAATAGCAATTCCGGCATCAACCGTGAGGCTGCCGATTTGTTCGAGGATATTGTCGATATATTTTGTATGTTTGCGGCGTTTTATTTTAACACGTTCAACAAGCTCGATAGTGGAACCGCCCGATTCGACCAAACAGACAATACCCGTCATCAGTTGGGGCATTCTTATTGGCAGTATCTCGCGCGGCGGCCCCTTGCGGAACCAGAGGACACCCTTAGATAAAACGGTAGCCGCATCTATGCCGCTGGGGTGACCATGGAATATCGATTCAAGCTTTTGGACTTTCTCAAACAGGTCGATGTCGAATTGAGGCGGCGGCTCTTCGCCTTTATACCTGCTAAGCGCTTTACATAAGGCGGCAGAGAATGTAGCCGATGAACCAAGTCCCATTCCCGGCGCTAAGTCGGATTCGACCTCAATCGCAATCGGTTCGTTCTGCAGGTTGTACGTTGCTAAGGCTAATTCGACAGCTTTTGAAAAGCGGCGTATATCAAGATCGGAACTTGAAACCGGGAATACCTGCTTATAATGCGGTTTTAAGAAACGGGGACCATCCGGGTCGCGGCTGATTTTGACTTTTAAGCCGACATCAATAGCCGCAGTTATTCCGGGATAGCCGTAAACAGTGGCATGTTCGCCAAATAGAACAATTTTGCCGGAAGCGAACGCTTCTACCGGAAGATTTTCATTTTCGGGTTTATTTTTAGGTATATTTTGCATTTCGTGATATATTTCCTCAGCGGCGGCAACTTTTACTTCTCCTCGTCGAATCATTTCATCTACTACCTTTTCGACCTCATCGGCAGGAACACCGACGCTTAAGGCAACACTTCTGGCATGCAAAGCCATGTGGCCTTTTTGAATGCCTTCGGTGCACATAGCATGCAAGGCGGCGAAATTTTGTCCTAATCCGACAGCGGCTAACACACCTGCTAATTGACGGGAGTTTTCGATGCCGCTTATTTTTTGCAGGGGTTTTATACCGGGGTGCGATTTTACAGCTCCGCCAACCCAGCCAACCTGAAGCGGCAATTCAATCCGGCCCTTAAGGCAGTTGCCGTCGATTGTATATTCAGTCAAGCCGCGATATTGTCCATCCCTGGCGGCGTAAGCGTGCCCGCCTGCCTCAATAGCTCGCCAATCCTGCCCTAAAGCCAAACCAGCGGAGCAGATGCCGTTGAAGATGCCTTTATTATGAGTGGCCGCTCTATAGGGATCGATTTTCGCCATACGGTTGGCTTCAACAATAAACTTTGCGACCTGTTCACCGCTTAGTTTTTTCATTGCCAGATATTCATACGGCAGGTTAAACCAGGCTCGGGCAATACGTCTATCAGCCAGATTGGATAGGATTCTCAAATTGACTTTGCCTCCGGTAATCTCCTCGATAAGAGGCCCGGCCGCTTCACATGCTGCGCTGACCACATTGGCGCCCATCGCTTCTTTAACATCGCAAAGAAGATGAACAACCATCATAGAATCGCCGTCTTTATCATCCTCAATGATGCGTACTTCAATATCCTTTACGCCGCCGCCGCGGGCAACCATCCTTGGATGATATAGATTGGCAACATCTATTATTTCCTGTTTTCTTGATAAGAGAAGCTCTTTTGCTTTTTCATGATTGTGTACATTAATAACCTGCACTTGGCCAATCATAATTGGGTCGTCAACTTTGGTATGAAACCCGCCGCCGGAACGAATTATCAACGCCGCTCTGGAGGCGGCGGCAATTATCGAGGCTTCCTCAATAGCCATCGGTATGATATGTTCGCGTTCATCAATGAAGAAATTCAGACCCAACCCAAGCGGAACTCCGAATACGCCAATGGCATTTTCTACGAGATTAACCGCATGTTCAACTCGAAGCGCATCGCCATTACGAAGTTCGGCAACCTCTTTGTCTGTCAAATTAAAGCAGCGCGATATATACGCTAATCTTTGCTCGACAGGCAAACGGTAAAAACCCGGTATGCGCGAGGTAATGACGCTTTTGATAGTTAAACGTTTGCCGTTCTCTACAATATTATTCTTCTTTGTTTTCAATTCTTTTCCCCTTCAAGCCAGCCATAATCCGCAAGCCAATGACGCAACTGACCCGTATATATTCTCGGAGCCTTTTTTAAGGCGTTAATATCTTTACAATCGGTTAAAAGCATCGTTGTTTTCAGTTCTTTTATTGTCTGTTCAATTAAAGCAGCAACTCCGTTATCTTCATCTTTAATAAATGACAGCAATGCCTGCCGAGCAAAACCTGCAATGTTTGAGCCGGCGGCTATTGCCCGGGCGGCATCCAACCCCGATTTAATGCCGCCGGAAGCGATGATGCAGGCGTCATCATCGAGTATTTTCTTGGCGGCTATTATACAAAAAGCGGTTGGCAGTCCCCAATCAGCAAGTGTTTCGCCAAGTTTAAAGAGTTCCGAATTGGAATCGCGATATGTTTCCACTTTTGTCCAGGAGGTCCCGCCAGCGCCAGAGACATCAACGTAATGCGCGCCAATCGATTTTAGCTTGCGCAAAGTCTCAGGCGATAAACCTGCGCCCGTTTCTTTAATAAGCGCTTTGCCTTCAAAACGGTCAACCAGTCTAGCAATTTTATCCAGCAAGCCGCGAAAATCTCGGTGCCCTTCTTTCTGAACCAACTCCTGCGCCGCATTAAGATGGATACACAAACCATCCGCATCGATAGTATCGACAAGACCGGCGATAACTTCGGCGGAATATTCCTGAAGCTGAACTGCGCCGATATTGCCCAATAAAACGCCGTCGGGAATCTCCCGTCGAACCTGAAAATCGGAAGTGGTTTCAGGATGATTTAACATCACTCGCTGACTGCCAACGGCAAAAGCAATTCCCAGCTTATTAGCGGCTTTCGCCATAGAACGGTTCATTTTGCCGGCGGATTCAGAGCCGCCAGTCATACTGGTTATCATCAAAGGCGCACTTAACTTCTTGCCGAAAAACTCAACCGATAAATCAACTTCAGCGGAATTTAGCTCTGGCAAGGCTTGATGAACAAGCTTTATATCATTAAGCAATGTGCCGAAACTGTGGGATACATCATGTTCAGCCGCTATCTTAAGGTGTTCGTCTTTGCGTCTGGCAATCAAAGTGTCCGGCAAACTATTCTCCAGGCTGTTTTTCGTATTTAATGGCATTTTATCAGACATATCTATTCTGCCTGCAAATTGTCTTTCTGCCTAAAAATCATAGTATTTAATTAATACCAAAAATTTGTAAATGTCAAAATTAAAATACAACTATTTTATGGTTTTAACAATAAATATTTCTTTTTTAAAAACCGTTAACTTTCCATATTTAAACGATTTATTTTACCGCCAAATCAGTAAGCCTTTGATATTTTTCTCTAATTGCACGTCTGGCTTCATAAACACCATTATCGATAAAAACTTATGGTTTGTAGCCCGCAAACATCAAATTGTTCCAAAATGGAGGTCAGCTTGAGAGGGCTTCCGCCTTAGACGGATGCTCCCTGCTTGATTATTTTAATCGCTGCGAAAAACCTTGTTAATACTACTGTAAATTTATATACTTATTCCCCGATGTTTTAAGAATACAAATAAAGGAAATAATGATGATTAATTTAGTTAAGGTACAACTTGAAAACTTAGGCATGTCAGGCGGCAATGCTGATACTTTATGTAAAATAATTTCGGCGGTAATTATCCTTATTATGGCTTACCTGTCATATATGATCACCAAAAGAATAATATTGAAAATAGTGAAAGTTGTTGCCGAGAAAAGCAAGGCTACTTGGGATGACATTTTATTGAAGCGCAGAGTTTTTCATCGTTTGGCACAGCTTGTTCCCGCCCTTATTATATACATCGTCGCCCCATTATTCCCCTGGGCGCAGATGTGGATACAACGGCTCTGCATATCCTATATGATTATCATCGGGCTTTTGGCTATTGATGCGCTTCTAAATACAATTGTTGACATTTACCGAACTTATGAAATATCTAAACAGCGACCGATTAAAGGCTATGTTCAGGTTATTAAGATATTTCTGTATGTAATCTCAGTTATATTTATAATATCAACATTGATGGAACGTTCACCATGGGGACTTTTAAGCGGTCTGGGCGCCTTAACGGCAGTATTGATGCTGGTATTTAAGGATTCCATACTCGGCTTGGTTGCCAGCATTCAATTGTCATCCAATAATATGGTGCGTATCGGCGATTGGATTGAGATGTCTAAATACGGCGCTGATGGGGATGTCATCGACGTTTCGCTAAATACTGTCAAGGTGCAAAACTGGGATAAGACTATCACTACGATACCCACTTATGCGTTGATGTCTGATTCGTTCAAGAACTGGCGGGGCATGACCGAATCGGGAGGACGGCGAATCAAGCGCGCTGTTAATATAGACATGAACAGCATTAAGTTTTGCACATCGGAGATGCTGGACAGGTTCGAAAAATTTCAATTGCTATGCGATTATATCAAACAAAAAAGAGTCGAAATAGCGGAATATAATAAAGAGCAAAACATCGATACTTCCGAACTTATCAACGGCAGAAACCTCACTAATATCGGCTGTTTTCGAGCCTATTTAGCCGCCTATTTGCGGAATCATCCCCTGATTCATAATGACATGACATTTCTTGTTCGTCACCTCTCGCCCACACAAAATGGCTTGCCTGTTCAGGTGTATGTATTCAGCACAGACTACGAATGGGCTAACTATGAGGCAATACAGGCTGATATATTGGATCATATTTTGGCTGTTGTTCCCGAGTTTGAACTGCGAGTTTTCCAAAACCCCTCCGGCAGTGATTTCCGTCAGTTGGCCGGAGCGGCAAGGCAGGAATAAGGATTTTAAGCCGGATTTTGCAGTTGAGTTTCATTGCTGCAATAACTGTCATATAAGACATTGCAGTGAATCGACTTAATACTGCGTATAAGGCAAAGATAATTTTACGGAAAAGTGGAAAAAAGGGCATATTGCGGCGTATGCCAGTCAAACTGTGTTAAAAACCATTAAGGTTATAACCTGTATCCGTTAAAACAATACATTCCAGATAAACACCCCAATCATAGTTGCGCCGATAACAAATCTCATCACGCCGCCTGCTATAAACCCGATAAAACTGCCTAATCCCGCCTTAAAGGCAACCTGAGCTTTCTTGCTTACCAACCATTCAAACGCAAAGGCGCCGACAAAGGCTGTTAATATAAACCCGAATATGCCGACCCCCGGCAATAGCAGACCGATAATCATACCAATAAAGGCGCCTATCATGCCGGCATACGAGCCGCCCAGTTTCTTTACTCCAATCACTGTCGCCAGCCAATCTAATAAGAACGAGACGATTGTTAAAATCGCGAATATAATAATAGTTTGACCGCTGATAGCCGCAAAATCCGTAATAAGGGCATATATCAAAGCCGCCGCGAAAATTATCGGTACGCCGGGCACAATCGGCAAAATGATGCCTGCCAATCCTACCAGCATCACCAGAAGCGTTATACTAAAAAGCGCGATTTCAAGCCAAGTCATAACAATCCCTTTTTATCAGTTATCAGATAAAATTGCAATATTAAAATACTGTCATTTTAATCTACTGCAAAACTATAAAAAAGTGTCATTAAATTCCATATAATTTAAGATAGGCAAACTCATATTAGCATCTTATAAATCTAAAAAATCCTGCTTTATGTGTTAACTCTATTCCTTATATAGGGGCATAAATCATTAATACAATTAATGATTGGTTGGCCGCCCTGGTTATTTACAATGAGTTTAAGAAGCTTTATTAAAATTTTAAATAAAACAGGAAAGGTTAACTAAAATCCAAACTTGAGGGAGAGAAAAAATGAAAACAATAATCACTTTTTTGTTAGTTAGCTTAGTTTTAACATTAAGCTCGACTGCCGAACTGTCAAAAATCATGCCGTATAAAGAATATCAGATTCCAACCGGCAACGAGAAACTGCCTGACGTCATCGCCTACCCATATAATCAGGGCTTGCTTACAGAGTCACCCGGCATCGAAATAGGCATGACATACTATGACTGTCAATCCGTAGGTTCCGTCGGTAACCGCATTGCTTTGGATACTTATGGCAACAAGTCATTATGCTGGATGAGTTTGCCTGATTGGCCTTACCCCCCTGTTCCGCGGGGAGTGTATTGCGCTTGGATAAGCGCAGACAATGATATTTTTTACACCGGACAAATTGGCGGCGACAATTCCGGTTGGCCCAATCTTGATATCATTTACGGCAATCAGGCGGCTATAGCATTTACTGATATTGCAATTGATGTTGCTTTGGCAATTGTTAATCCTGATACCGGATATATCCAATATTACGATCCTCCCGGTCAATTTAGCCCAAGAATCACTGTTGACCGCAATGATAATATTCATATCTTAGCCAAAGAAATGACCTCGACTTGGTTATTAGAATTGAAATACACCAACTCAACAGATGGCGGCCATACATGGAGTCGATCCCGATTAGTCGATTCGGTAATAGTATCGGGCGGCGTAATCGATGCCTCACCGGTTTCAGATAGAGTAGTAATCGCCTGGGCGCATCCATCCGATACAACTACCCAATGGAAAAATGATATTTGCTATATTTCCTCCGAGGATGGTTTAAGCTGGGATTTTCTAAATGATAGAATCAATATTACAAATTATGCCGATGATGACGATTCTCTTTGGGCTTATACAGATTTAGATGTAATCATCGATTATAATGATTACATTCACATAATCTGGAATGCTCAATGGGTTGCGGAAGAAGGTGTTTATTATAGAACGTTCTTATACCATTACAATGAAGGAACCGATGAATTAAATATCATAACCGCGCATCCCGATTCGCTTTGGATGGATATTAGCGGTGCTTGGAACAGGCCGATATGCAAAATGAGCATGGGTGTTCAGGATGGCTCTAACGCGCTTTTTGCAATCTGGACAAAATATGATACAACCGATATTTCCATCGGCGGATACGGCAATGGCGAATTATATATGTCTTACAATTTAAACGGCAGTGATTGGAGTTTTCCTGCAAATATTACTAATTCGATAACTCCCGACTGTTATCCCGGTGATTGCGACAGCGATATTTATGCAACTTTAGCCGATGAGGTTAATCAATCTTTGCATATTACATATATAAATGACAAAGATGCCGGTTGTGTTATACAAGAGGAGGGTTCAGCTACGGAAAATCCGGTCATGTATTTAGAGCTTGCTGTTGATACAACCGGTATTAATGACAACATCAAGAAACCCGAAAATATCATTCTATACCAGAACTACCCCAATCCGTTCAATGCCGCAACGAACATCGAATTCGCTCTTCCCCGGCAGGCACACGTAACTGTTAAAATCTATGATATTACCGGCGCTTTAACAGCCATACTATTAAAAGGAATTAGGCCAGCTGGCCATCATATTCTTACCTGGGATGCGTCCGAATTTTCATCGGGCATGTATTTTGTTAATCTCAAACTTGGCGAGAAGAGCTTTACCCGTAAGATGGTGTTATTGAAATAGAATTATTCAAATATTTTATCATAGATTTCCTCTAAATTGTCAAGCGATTCTTGGCAGCTAAATTGCATTCTGCAGATTCGTTTTGTGCTGTTGGAAGTTACTTTCGACAGTTCTGCCAGAGGAGTTTGCCTATGACGGATTAAATATATAATCCGGGTTTATATAGATGAAATCATTGTAATAATCATCTGTTTAAATCTTGAACATAATGTGCAATAAAAGACATATGATTAATCAGATTTCTTTATTGGTATATAAAAAAGATTGCCTTTACTATTTTAACATGATATATATAATGTTCTTATGGAAAATTTTAAAAACGATACCCCCGTTTACGAAAGGGTCTGGAATTTGCTGTATTATTCTGAAAATGGCCATTTAATCAACAATAGCGAGGACATCAATGAGAAAACTACTGTATTATATATTAATCGCAGTATTTAGTATTACGACAACATGTTTGGCTGAATGGACCCCATATACAACGAATAACAGCCCGCTTGCAACAAATTATATATCGAGTCTGGAAATAAGCCCGGATGGAAAAGTGTTAATCGGCAGTCATGAGCATGGTTTATATATAACGGATGGCGACAATTGGAGCCATTTCGATAAATATAATACGGAAGTCCCAATAAATTTTACTAATAGGATAAAATTTAATGCGGACACGCTTTTTATTGGTTCAGCTTCCGGCGATCTCAATGACCAACCCACCGGAGAGGGTTTATCCATTCTGAATATTGCCGATTCTACCTGGTCGGAATTTAACATGGGTCTGGAAATAAACCAGATTATAACCGGGATTGAAATTACTCATGCCTATCGCGCCGTATCGACATACGGCGGCGGGCTTACTATTTTCGACAGCGATGGCTGGGTCAGGTATCAACGCGATTTTCGAACGGAATATACATACGCTGATTCACAGCAGCAGGTATTCAAGGTAACGCCGAGAACTTATATACCGACTGATTATATCAGGGGTCTCGACTATGATTTTCAGAATAATGTTCTCTGGCTGGCAACCATTGAAGGCGCGGTTTCATATAACGGCGAATTATGGCAAACATATAGTGTTGATAACAGCGGACTGCCATCAAACAGGATTCAACTTATCAAAGTTGACACAAATAACGGTTCTATATATTTCGGAACTTATGGCTACGGATTAGTTCAGAAATCGGGAGAAGATTGGAATATTTACAATACCGATAATTCGCCAATTGTTTCGGATATTATTTATTCACTCGAAATCCGTCCCGATAACGGCGACTTGTGGATTGGCGCCGATGAGGGGCTCAATTCAGTATCATCCGACAGCCTGTGGACTGCTTATATCCCGCCCGATTCTAATCTTGTCTGGGGCGATTTTTATTCCGATATAGCTTTCGATTCGTCGGGGTATGTCTGGGTATCTGCATTCGGCGGCGGGATTGCCAGCAAGTTTATTCTGCCTGAATCTGACGAGGAAGACTCTTTATATGTAGATGTTCGTAAACTGAAATTCCTCGTTCGTTCGCCCGAAAGAAATGATATTACCTGGCTAAGGGCATACCTTGAGCCGATGGTCGACTTACTTGATGAAGATTCCGTATCTATCACAATCGACTCTGAATCGAATAGAGTGTATACAATGGAAAATTGCTTTGAATTATTCCATCGGATATTTCACTGGGGGAATCGTGATTTCTACGCCGCTTATCTTAATGAGGCGATAATCCTGATGACTTATTATCATAATCAGGATAGGATAAAGCTCTACCTTTTTGATTGGGGACAACAGGTTGATTTGGACAGCACGGCATATAGCCTTGATGTGCGGATAAAGCTGGGAAGTTATGTTGGTTATGACCAGGTAGTTATCGGTCCGGTCAGTCTTGCCTCAGATCCTGATGTTGATACGCTATATTCTGATGATGGGGAAATACTTCTTTCAAACAGTTATTATCCGGCTATTTGCGATATTGAGGACATAGAGCCGCCTAATATGCCAAAAGCATTTGATGTAGCGGGTAATTATCCAAATCCGTTTAATGCCGCGACACGAATCCAATTTAATATTGCGCAGCCGGCATTAGTTAAACTCACAGTATATGATATTCTGGGTCGTCTTGCCTCTGTCAACCAGGATTATTTTGAGGCAGGTTCGCATGGTTTCGAGTGGGATGGCTCGACAAAAGCATCCGGCGTTTATTATTATACGATTCAGGTTGACAGGAAGATTCATTCCGGCAGGATGATATTATTGAAATAGCAGTTAAGTTGATTTATTATATGCAGTATTTGCACACTGCATAGGGCATCCGCCTTGGGGCCGGGCGCCGCGGCGGACGGCGAAGCCTTAAGGCACATTTTTGCAATCTCATTATCATTAATGACAGTTATTATAAATAATCCCGGCTAGTTCTACAAACAACTTACAATAAATATTTCGCTATGGTTCACTTTTTGCTTGCAATATGCTTCTTTTTGTTATATACTGTTTAAAACGGTTTAATGGTTTCAATAAAGATTTGAATATTCAAGACCAGTTGGATTATAACCGATAATAATAATGAGGATAAAGTAAAACCAATAACAGATTATAACATCTTGAGTTAGATAAAATTATGCCAGGATTGAGATTAGTACCACAATTGGGGTTGAGACAGTCATTGACAGTCAGGCCTGACTTGATACAGTCGCTTAAATTGTTGATGGAGCCGGTATTAACACTTGAACAAACTCTTCGCCAACGACTTTCTGATAATCCTCTTCTTGAGGAAGTGGAACAAACAGAATCTGTTGATGATTTAATCGAGAATGCAAACCAGGAACCGGAAAGAAACGAAGAGAAGAATTTCGATAAAATTGATTGGCAGGAATTTCTTGGCGAGGATCACGAGTATAATTTCCCCGGCAATTATCGTGATTTTTCCAGAAAAACCGATGACGAATACACCGAGATGACATCAATAGTCGAGAAAACTTTATATGACCATCTCTTTGAACAGCTTGGCTATGCAAAACTTAGCGATGATCAAAGAGAAATCGGAAGTTATATTATCGGCAATATTGATGAATCTGGCTTTTTGCGGGTATCGGTTGCTGATATGGCTGAGGAACTTAAGATTGAACCTGATAAAATTGACGAAGTACTTGCAGTAATTAGAAAATTCGATCCTGTTGGTGTTGGTTCTATCAATCTCAGGGAATGTCTTTTAGCCCAATTGGCAGAACAGGGGCTTGATGGTTCATTAGCCTGGATTATTGTCGATGAGCATTTGGATGGCCTTGAGAAGAAAAGCCAGATGCAGTTATCGAAAATACTGGGAACCTCTCCCGAGCGAGTTCAAATGGCTATGGATGTTATTCGCTCACTATCGCCTACTCCGGCAACCGGGGAATTTATCAAACCGGCAGTAATTATTGTTCCGGATCTTATTGTGGAAAAATTCAACGATGAATATATTGTTTTACATAATGATAAAAACTTACCTCACTTAAGGATAAATCAGTCATATAAAAGCCTGATAAAAAGAGGCAACAATTCATCCGATTCCACCAAGAAATATATCCGTGAAAAACTTGAACAGGCCAGATGGCTAATTAACGCAATTAATCAGCGGCGAAATACAATGCTTAATGTTATGAATGCAATTGTTGAGGAGCAGCAAGAGTTTTTCGAACATGGTGAATCTCATTTGAAACCATTAACAATGGAGCAAATCGCCGATAAAGTAGGGATGAATGTGGCGACAATATCCCGGGTGGCTAATAGCAAATATGTTCAAACACCGATGGGGATGTTTGAGATAAAATATTTCTTTAATACCGGAGTAAGTACCGATAATGGTGACGATTTACCCAAACGCGTGGTGAAGACTAAAATTGCAGATATCATAAAAAATGAGAATCCAGCCACTCCATATTCCGATCAGGAGATAGCTAAGCTCTTAGAAAACAAGGGAATTAAACTGGCCAGAAGAACAGTTACCAAGTATCGCGAGGAACTGAGTATTAAAGCCGCTCGTTATCGCAAACAAATTGCGCGAACCCAATAGAGCTTTGATAAATTATTGCGCAGGTATAAATTTATCTTGATAATTTCGCATAAAAATCATATATTATACCATTGAACATGATAAATTTTGGATTTTATAAACTGATAATTTCCTTATCTGGTAAAAATGTAAAGCAAGTTAGTTTTACTTGTTTAAATATTGTATATTAATGTGCTATGAAAGGCGAGCAATGAATACTTGTATATGTTGTTTATATTCAACTTTTATCTCTCGCAGCTTGCTGTATTGTAACTTTTATTGTGTTAATGTGTATAAAAATTAGATGGGATTTTATATATGATTTTAACAATGGAAAAACAAAAGGAGCTAGTTCAGCCAAAATAAAAACTGAAGCGATAGAAACATTAAACACTAAAGCCTTATTAAAGGAGGGGATAGAAAGAAAGCTATCATTTTTTTGGTATTATTTGGTTTGTTGGCTAAATTAAAATCGAAGCAAGTAGTATTAACGGCAAATAATCGGGTATGTTTAATATATTAAACATACCGACTTTGGCAGACATGGTTAATGTTAATCATAGCTCCCTGTATTGTTTAGAGCGTAAACAGCATCAGATTAATAGGTTAACCGGGAATCAACTACTTAGTTTCGGGATTATTGCCAATAATCTAATTACTCCTGTGAATTACCCTATTATGAAAGGAGTAGGTGATGCAAGTAAAGGTAACGGCTCGTCATTTTGATCTTACAGACAATCTTAACAGTTACGCAATTGATGAAATTAAAAGGCTTGAGAAGTATTATGATCATATAATAGATGCAAATTTAACTATGACAATTGAGAAAAACCGTCAGATTGCGGAACTCTCGGTAAAAGTCTATGGTACAACTTTGACCAGCAAAGCTAAAACCTATGACATGTATCTTGCGATAGAGCAAGTGATTTCCAAGATGGAAACTCAGATAAAAAAATATAAGGATAAGCTCAAGGATAAGAAGGGTGCTCGCAGAGAACCGCCCAAAACCCGTCCCGTAGCTGAGATTGAGGAAAGCGAAGAAGACATCTATTAATTATGCCAGAATTGACAGTCGAACAACTTTTCAATAACAAAAGGGAATTTTTAGACCTCAATATTTTAAACGGCGGCGCCTGTTTAAAAAAGGAAATTCCTTTTAATCAGATATTCCGGCCAGGTTTAGCTCTGGCCGGATTTACTGATAGGTTTCCTATATCGCGAACTTTAATTCTGGGTATGACTGAAATATCATTTTTAAGAAGTTTGCCTCAATCTGAACTCGAAGTCTGTTTAAAGCAGTTTTTTTCCTTTGATATCCCTCTCATAATTATAACCAAAGCTTTAAAACCGCCGTCCCAATTTTTAGTGGAGGCGGCAGCTAATAATATACCTGTATTGCAATCTAATCTTAATACAACCGAAATAATTGTCAGATTGTCGACCTATCTTGATAATGTTTTTGCTCCCCGCACAACAATTCATGGCACTTTAATTGATGTTTACGGAGTTGGTTTGCTTTATACCGGCAAATCCGGCATCGGTAAATCTGAGTGCGCTCTCGATTTAGTTGAACGCGGACACCGTCTGGTAGCTGATGATGTTGTGTCTGTTGTCAGGAAAACCCCGGATATTATAGTGGGACAATCTGATGAGCGAATTGGCCATCACATGGAGATAAGAGGTATCGGCATTATCAATGTAGAGAAATTGTTCGGAATACGCGCTGTCAGGATGCAGAAGCGGATAGAGGTAGAGGTCAGGCTCGAGTTTTGGGATGATGGGGCGGAATATGATCGCCTTGGCGTAGAAGATAAGTACACTACATTGTTAGGCATAGAAATACCGGTGATTAAAGTACCGGTCTCACCGGGTAAAAACATTACAGTAATATCCGAGGTTATCAGCATGAATCACATGCTTAAGGTTTTAGGCGAGAACGCCGCTGAAAAATTTATCCAGCGTTTATCGGAAGACCTTACCCGACGTCAAGCGACCATAGAGTATCTCGAATCTGATAATGAGTAGCCGGCAGCTTCAACTCGGGTTTTGCGGTTGAATTGATTATCTTGAATTAAGACAGATTTCTTATAAGCGAACAAACAGGAATTGTGTATCTTGATGCGGGTTATAAATACTTATTGAAGCAAAGAATTCTTTAGCGAGTATTCTCTAATTTAACTGAAACTTTTCCCCTAAATATATTTTCCGCGCCTCAGGGTCGTTTGCCAGAAACTGGGCTGTGCCCGATTTTAAAATCTCGCCCTCATAGATGATATATGCTCTGTCTGTAATCGATAGAGTTTCCCGAACATTGTGGTCGGTTACAAGTATTCCCAAGCCTTTATCCCGTAAGCGGTAAATAATTTTTTGAATTTCCTCGACTGTTATTGGGTCGATACCGGAGAACGGCTCATCCAAAAGTATGAACTTTGGCTCGGCAACTAACGCGCGGGCAATCTCCACCCGCCGTCTTTCGCCGCCCGAAAGGTTGTAGCCCATAGAATCGGCAATATGTTTGATATCGAGATCGTCAAGCAAATGAGCCAGTTTTTCTTTACGCTGGTCTTTGCTTATTGGCATATACTCAAGCACCGCCATAATATTTTGGGCGACAGTCATCTTGCGAAAAATTGACGGCTCTTGGGGAAGATAGCCTATTCCCTGGCGCGCCCGGCGGTACATCGGAAGTTTGGTAATATCCTGCTTATCATAAAGCACTCGCCCGCTATTAGGCTTGATAAGACCGGTTATCATATAAAATGTAGTGGTTTTCCCAGCGCCATTTGGCCCGAGAAGTCCGACAATTTCCCCGGAGCTGATAGAGAATGAGATGCCTTTAACAACGGCCTTTTTACGATAGATTTTAACCAGATTATCTGATGAAATTGTTGTCATTTATCTATGAACCGCTCCTTTTCGGTTTCGGGCGTTTTTTCGACTTTGCCGGCAACATCGCGTAAAATCTCAAACTCGGATAAGTGACGATCAGCCCTTAAACCATAACCTGTCAATATATCACCGTTAGCCTGTTGAATTTCTACAAAATCATCTGTTGTGATAAGTTCTGTTTCGGGGTCCCAAAAAAGCGATTCCGTTTTTAATATGGTTGAATCATCATTTACAACTACGACACTCCCAAACACGGAGATCTTCTCGGTTTTTTCTCGTATAAGAGCGCGGTTGGCATTAAGAATCGACCGTTCTGAGCCATTTTCATCAAAGAAAGTTATCTCAACGGTATCAGCCTCGGTAGAGTCATTTTTCTCCCAGCGGTCGATATGTTTAGCTATGACTATAGTGTTTTGTTTGCCATCCTTGGAAAGCGTAATAGTGGCGTCATCCAATTGAGTATCAGGATAGTTAGTATCGTTTTCTATTTCTTTGGGCGGGTTGGTTTTGGTGCAGGAAAAAAGGGTAAGCGCTAAAAATAATAGTAAAAAGCCGGCAATCTTTAAAGCCTTCATGCTGATTTCCCTATTTCATCGGATGGCCTTGTTCGCCAGCGCTTGTGAATCCAGACCCATTGGGTTGGGTCGCGCCTGATTAATTGCTCGATAGACTGATTGCATTTTTTAAGCGCGTTCAAAATGTCTTTATCCTTATTATCAGTCCACTCGAATTCGAGCGGCGGTAATATCGCTACAATATATGTATCGTCAGGTTGACGGTATATCGCCAACGGCACTACCGGTGTGCCGAGTTTACGCGCAATATGCATAGGTCCTTCGGCGGTCAAAGCTTTTTTGCCGAAAAACTCGATAAATTGTGTTCTTACTTTTCGTGAATCCTGATCCAATAACACTCCCAGGGTATAACCATCCTTTAAGGCGCTAATTATTGATTTAATTGATGTAGTTGTTGGAATATTTAAAACATTGAAATGTTCTCGCTGCGCCACTAACATACTGTTTAATCTTTCGTCATAAAGCTTACGGCCAATAGCGGCGGATTTAAAACCCTTATAATATGAAAGCCAGGCAGCCATCAACTCGAAATTACCGATATGTCCGGTCAGAGCGATTACTCCATTACCCTGCTTGTATGCCCGGTCGATATTTTCAAACCCCTCTACTTTGATTATTGATCCTATGTAATCTCGCGACCAGCTTTTCATCATAACGGCATCAGCTAAGTTCTTAAACATCATTTCGAAACAAGCGCGAACATAAGCGTTGAGTTGATTGCCTTTTAGTCCAAGCGCAAACTCCATCTGGGTTTTAGCGATATTCCTATCCTTTGAGCCGATAAGATACCATATTTCTCCTATAAATCCAGCCAACATTAAAGACAACTTTCGCGGTAAAATATTAAAAAGATGAATAAGAGCTTGAGCACAATAATAAATTATATCGTTTTTCAAACCACTTTCGCCTTTAAAATATCATGCATATGCAGAAAGCCAATAACTTTCTTACTGTCATTGGTGATGACCACACTGGTTATTTTATGTTTTTCCATCATGTTTAACGCCTCGATGGCGAGTTTGTTTGTAGTTATAATTTTGGGATTTCGGGTCATAACATCCGCAGCGGTTAATGATTCCAGATGTTTGCCTTTCTCGATTGCGCGGCGCAGGTCGCCATCGGTAATAATTCCCAGTAATATTTCATCGCTATCGACAACACATGTTACGCCCATTCTCTTGCCGGTAATTTCTAAAACAAGTTGGGAGAATGACGTATCGGGATGGACAATAGGAATTTCAGATCCCGTATGCATAATCTGATGTATTTTAATGAGGCTGCGCCCCAGTGTACCGCCGGGGTGCAATACGGCAAAATCATCGGCGGTAAATCCCCGCTTGTCAAGCAGCACCATCGCTAAGGCATCCCCCATAACTATCGCCGCCGTTGATGATGATGTTGGCACTAAGTTATTCGGGCAGGCTTCGGATGAAACAGAAACATCGAGAACAATATCGGCATCTTTCGCAAGAGAGGAATTCTTGTCGCCTGTTAATACTATGATTGGCACTATCAGACGTTTAAACATTGGAATAATGCGAGTTAATTCCTCTGTATCGCCCGATTTGCTGATGGCGATTAATAAATCATCGCCGCGCACTACACCAAGGTCGCCATGAATTCCCTCTGTGGGGTGGAAAAAGAATGACGATATCCCGATTGACGAAAAAGTTGAGGCGATTTTTTTAGCCACAATCCCGGACTTGCCAATGCCGGTAACAATCACCCTGCCGCTTGTACAATCGATAAGCTCTACTGCCTTAACGAAACTATCATCTAATCTATCTGCTAAGGCGGCAATTGCGCGAGCCTCAGTTTTTATCGTTTTTTTAGCTTTTTTAAGCAAGTCTATCCTTTTCGTAAATTTCTTTTGCATCCAAAACCATATCAAGAGCCTCGCGGACTGCGCCAAAGCCGCCTTTTTTCATAGTGATATAATCAGCTATTTGCAATACGGAATCCGGGCTGTCGGGGACCGCAAAGGCTAAGCCGCTTTGCTTCATAACCCCAAGGTCAACGAGGTCATTGCCCATAAATGCGATATTCTCATCATCAAGCTGATATTTTAATTTGAGCTGATTGAAATATTCGAGCTTATCAGTGGGATTCTGAAATATATCGGTGATATTCAATTCCTTTGCTCGCGCTAAAGTGGCAGGCGATGAACGACCGGAAAGTAAAGCGATATTTATACCATACTTTTTAGCGATATATATCCCCAGTCCATCGGCTATGCTGAATCGTTTGATTTCAAAACCATCCGGCCCTATAAAAATCGTATTGTCGGTAAGGACACCGTCAACATCGAATATGAACAGTTTTATCTTGCGCAGACGTGATTTTAGTTTATCCATTACTCCATTCCTTTTTCAGAATAGAAAGTTATTGTTGGAATGAGGCTTAGTCAATAGAAAAGAGGAATTGTTGCGGGAAAAGTTATTTATTTATAGTTCGGACGGCAGTAATAGGGAATAATAGTTTTGCGAATAATGCGAGTTAAGCTTATCATTAACTATAATTATTTTACCGCTTCTTAGTTGAGATATAGATTCTTGAGAGCAAAATCAGCATTATCAAGAGTTCTATGTATAGTATAGTTTGCTATTTTCATTTTTTGTTGGACATTTCGTTTAAGATTCACTACATTGGCTCGTTGACATGCTGGAATTGAATTCGGAGGACGGATATTTGAAAGATATTCAGAATCTGAATTAAATGAGATGGATGCTACTTTAACAACATAATAATTATTTTATGAGCGACAAGTATCGTTCTGAGGGAGCATTTATGTAAAGTGTTGCTGCGCTTTATTACAGGTGTGGTTTTGTAATTAGATATTTGAAAATATTAATAACAAGTTAAACATGGAGACTTGTATGAAATACTGGAGAACCCCATTAGATATAGACAAGCTAAAAATTCCACGGGGTGAGCTCCATATAATCAAAGATCGCTGTAAGGGTTGTGGTTTTTGTGTTGAATACTGCCCCAATGGCGTATTACAGCTTTCTGAGGAGTTTAATGCCAAGGGTTATCACCCTCCTGAAGTTATTAAGCCGGATAAGTGTGTTAACTGTGATTTATGTGAGATGCTCTGTCCGGATTTTGCAATTTTTTGTTTGCGTGTCGAGGACGATGAAAAGGAGGTGGCCAGTTGAAGGCTAATCCTAAAGATGTATTAACAGGCGCTCATTATCTTGATGGTAATCACGCCTCTGCCGAGGGAGCTGTTGCCGCCGGATGCAAGTTTTTTGCCGGTTATCCAATTACTCCTTCAACTGAAATCGCCGAGAGATTTTCTCGACGAATTCCGCTTGTTGACGGTGTTTTCATTCAGATGGAGGATGAGCTGGCAAGCATGAACGCAATTTTGGGAGCATCCTGGGGCGGAGTAAAGTCAATGACTTGTACTTCGGGACCGGGTTTTTCGTTAATGATGGAAAATTTTGGTTTGGGCATGATGCTGGAAACTCCCTGTGTTTTAGTAAATGTCCAACGCGGTGGTCCCTCAACCGGATTGCCAACTCTGCCCGGTCAGGCTGATATGATGCAGGCGCGCTGGGGTTCGCATGGCGATTATGAGGTGATTGCCTTAGCGCCCGATTCTCCCCAGGAATCATTTGAACTGACCATTCGTGCTTTCAATCTATCAGAAAAATATCGCATGCCGGTATTGGTCATGACCGATGAATGCGTCGGCCATATGACTGAAAAAGTAGTTATACCGCCTGCTGAGGAAATTGAACTGGTTGAACGAATATACACCGACAAAAAGCCTGGCGAGGCTTGGCCTTATGATGCTAACCCTGATATAATATCCCCAATGCTGCCGATTGGCAAGGGCTACAAATTCCATGTTACCGGATTGACTCATGATTATAGAGGTTACCCGGTAATCGATGCGGAAACGCAGGAGCATAATGTTCGACATCTTATTGATAAAGTAAAAAACAATCTTGACGATATTATCTGGCTTGAGGAAAGTGATGTCGAGGGAGCCGATATTGTGATGATATCCTATGGCATCTCCTCGCGGGTAGTTCAACCGGCTATAGCGAAAGCTAAGAAGGATGGCATTAAAATAGGGCAAATCAGGATGGTTACCGTCTGGCCATTTCCCGAAAAGCGAATTAGAGAGCTGGCTAAAAAGGTTAAATCCCTGATAATGGTTGAATTAAATTATGGTCAGGTATTTCTCGATATGGAACGCTGCGCTGCTGGTAATTGCCAGTGTCATCTTATAGGTCATGCCGGAGGAACTGTTCATAATCCTGATGATATATATAAAACTATAAAGGAGGCGGTTAAATGACAACAAGAACAACTCCTCCTGAAACAGAAAAACATCCGCTGGAAAATATTCTCCGGATGGACCGCATCCCGCATATCTGGTGTCCTACCTGTGGGCTTGGCACAACAGTAACCGCTTTGGCATCCGCCCTCGGGAAAGCGGAATTGGATTTGAATAAAGTTGCCGTTGTTTCCGGCATAGGCTGTACCGGTCGTGTTGCCGGCTATTTAAAGCTTGATTCTTTTCATACGACCCACGGTAGAGCGCTTCCTTTTGCGGCCGGATTAAGCATTGCCAGACCCGATATGAAAGTTATTGTATTTTCCGGAGATGGCGATCTATCCTCTATCGGCGGCAATCATCTGATTCATTCAGCCCGTCGAAATCTGGATATTACGGTAGTCTGCGTTAATAATTTCATTTATGCCATGACAGGCGGGCAGGTGGCGCCTACTACGCCGGAAACGGCTATTACTTCCACATCGCCCCATGGCAACTATGAACACCCGTTTAACCTGCCGTTATTAGCGGGGTCATCCGGGGCGGTATATGTTGCCCGATGGACTGCTTTGCATATACGGCGTCTGACGAATTCGCTTAAAGAGGCTTTACTCAAACCGGGGTTTTCGTTTATTGAAGTGATTGCTCCCTGTTCGACTCTGTATGCTCGTCTTAATAAACTTGGCACTGGTCTGGATCTGATGAAATTCTATCATGAAAACAGCATTATCAAGCATGGCGCGGATTTGAATGAAGTTGACATCGATTTCCAATCGAAAATAATTGTAGGCAAGTTTGTTGATAAAGACAAGCCTACTTATATAGAAAGCATGAACATAGCTCTAAAGAAGAGATACGGCGATAAGTATAAACCCTATGGAGGCGCAAATGGCAACGACTGAGCTTAGAATAACCGGTCTTGGCGGGCAGGGAGTTATTCTTACCGGTTATATCATTGGTAAAGCGGCCTCTATTTTTAACAATCAACATGCTACTCTTACCCAGAGCTTTGGCCCGGAAGCGCGCGGCAGCGCTTGCAGCGCTCAAGTTATTGTCTCTGACGACCGAGTGCTGTATCCATATGTTGCCAATCCTTATATAATGGTTGCAATGTCTAATGAGGGCTACAACAAGTATAAAGATACTGTTACGAAAAATGGGATTATTCTATATGATAGCGACCTTGTACAAGCTGATAGTAATCATTCAAACATTAATACTTTCGGAGTTCCGGCTACTCGTTTTGCAGAGGAACTCGGCCGCAAAATAGTCCTGAATATAGTTATGCTTGGTTTTTTTGGCGCTATTAACGAAATAATTCCGAAAGATGCTTTACGCAAAGCTGTTGAAAGCTCCGTCCCTTCGGGCACAGAGGAATTAAATCTAAAGGCTTTCGATAAAGGATTTGACTTCGGCGCAAAGTTAAAAAAACAAAATAAGGTTAAAGCATAATTTGTGGGATAATCAACTATGAGTTTTCAGCATAAGGATAACGCTATGCCCCAGAAAAATAATAGAGAAAAAGGGGTTTTAGTAATTGGTGGAGGTATAACCGGGATTCAAGCCGCTCTCGATTTGGCGTCATCCCGCATTAAAGTTTATTTGGTTGAAAAATCACCTTCATTAGGAGGGCGAATGGCTCAACTCGATAAAACTTTCCCCACCATGGATTGCTCTATATGAATACTCGGACCTCGCATGATGGATGCCGGTCGGCATCCCAACATTGAGGTTTTCACTAATTCCGAACTTGTGAAATTTAGCGGTAATGCGGGTAATTTCAGGGCAGTTGTGAAAAAACATCCCCGATATATAGATGAGAACCTTTGCACCGGTTGCGGTGTCTGCACCGATAGTTGTCCTGTTGCGGTTCCCAATGAGTTCGAGGTTGGTATGGGAGCTCGCAAGGCTATATATTCGCCATTTCCGCAGGCAGTTCCCAATACATATATAATCGACAGACAAAACTGCCTCAACAATGATTTCTTGGTTTGCTCAAACTGTCAGGATGTCTGCGACCGCAATGCTGTAAACTATGATGACACTGGCGAGGAGATTGAAATTGAAATCGGCTCTGTTGTTGTTGCTACCGGCTTTGATGTTTACGATGCTTCTGCTATTCCAAGTTATGGTTATGGCCGTTATGAGAACGTGATGACCAATATGGAAATGGAAAGAGTGTTAAACTCCTCCGGACCTACTCAGGGTCATTTTGTCAGGCCATCCGATAAAAAATCGCCCAAGAAAATCGCCTTTATTCAATGTGTCGGCTCTCGCGGCGAGGGCAAGGAAGCCGGTTGTCAGTATTGCTCCCGTTTCTGCTGTATGAATGCTATTAAAGACTGCATGCTGGTTAAGCAGCATGAACCGGATATCGAAGAGCTAACGGTTTTCTTCATTGATATTAGAGCCGCGGGTAAAGGGTTTGAGGAATTTTACCAGCGTTCTTTGGATATTCCCGAATTGAATTATGTTCGGGGCAGACCATCTAAGATAGTAGAAGATTCGGAGACTAAAGATATTATCGTATTTGTAGAAAATGGCGAAACCGGCGAGATTAACCATGTTAGGGTCGATATGGCTGTTCTATCGACTGGGGCTATGGCTTCCGAGTCTAATAAAGGCTTGGCTGAGATTCTTGGCGTCGAGCTTGATGAGAACAATTTTTTCAATATCGACACTAAGTATGGATCGCCGCTTCATACAGTTAAAGAAGGTATTTTTGTTTGTGGCTGTGCGGCTGGTATAAATGATATATCCGATTCGGTTTCTCAGGGTTCTGGCGCGGCGGCTGAGGCTGAAAGATTCGCCTCGAAGCTTCGCATTGAGGAAAAGCCCCGCGAGATTAAAGAGCTTGATATCTCAGGACCACTGAGAATTGGCGTATTTCTGTGCCATTGCGGGATAAATATCGCTGGCGTTATTGATATTCCGTCGCTTCAGGAGGAAGCTGAAAAAATCCCTGATGTTGTGCATGTCGAGAAAAATGTTTTTATGTGCTCTGATGAAGGCCAGCGTTTGATACAGGAAAAAATCGTTGAATATAAGCTTAACCGGGTGGTTATAGCGGCCTGCACTCCTCGCACGCATGAACCGATATTCCGCGAGAATTGTGAACTTATCGGTCTTAATCCCTATTTGCTGGAGATGGTTAATATTCGCGACCAATGTTCTTGGGTTCATGCAAGCGTTCCGGAAATGGCTACGTTGAAAGCAAAAGATTTAATAAAAATGGGCGTCGCTAAAGCGCGTTACCTTCAGCCGCTTTATAAAAGCTCTATTCCAATCAATCAAAGCGTGCTGGTAATCGGCGGCGGTGTTGCCGGTATGCGCGCCGCTTTGGATCTCGATGCGCAGGCCTTCAGGGTTACGCTTATCGAAAAAGAAGGACGGTTGGGTGGACGGTTAAACAATTTGACCAAAGTATATCCAGCCAATCTAAATGCAGTTGAGCTTGCCCGAACGATGGTGGAAAGACTTCAAGCCAGCCGGGTTGAGGTGATGGTTTCCACCGAAATTACCTCTATAACCGGCTATATCGGTAATTTTGATGTTGCGACTACTAACGGCAATTTCAAAACAGGAACCATTGTTATGGCAACCGGTTCGGATGTTTATAAGCCCGAAACAGAGTATGGTTATGATAAATATGATAATGTCATTACCAATCAGGAGCTTGAAAATATTCTTAATGATTCAAGGGGGAAAATTATAATTAATGGCAAGACGCCTGAAACCGTTGTCTTTATACAATGCATCGGCTCACGCGACCCGGAAAAGAACGCTTACTGTTCGAGATACTGCTGTCCTACCACTATTAAACAGGCTATTCGTTTGCGAGAGGCAAGTATAAATGTAGTCGTGCTTCACCGCGATATGCGTACGGTTGGCGCCAAAGCCGAGGAACAATATCGTCATGCTCGTTCTTTGGGCGTTAAGTTCATTCGTTATACTCCTGAGAGACTTCCCGAAGTTACAGGGAAAGATAAGAATGCTGATAGCGTAAAAATACTCGAATTGGCACTGAACCGTATCCTTGAAGTGCCGGTTGATTTAGTAACGTTGGCTTGCGGCATGGTTCCCAACAAAGAATCAACAGGCAAGCTTCATGACATTCTAAAAGTTTCGATTGGAGCAGACGGCTTTTTCATGGAGAGCAATGCTAAACTTGGTCCGGTTGAAACTACCAGTGAGGGTGTGTTCTTAGCCGGATGTGTCAGCGGTCCGAAAGATATTTCAGATTCGATAGCGCAGGGTTCGGCTGCTGCTGCTAAAGCGGCTCGGTTTATCGCCCGCGATACCGTAGAGCTTGAACCAACTACCAGCACGGTAAATCAGGCATTATGCCGCGCTTGCGGTTTGTGTGTGGATATCTGCGATTATCATGCGCCGGCGCTGGTTATGACCGATTCCGGTTATATGGCGGCGGAAATAAATCAGGCATTATGCAAAGGCTGCGGCACTTGCACAAGCTGGTGTCCGACTGGCGCTATTACCTCGCTTCATTTCACTGATGACCAGATTAACGCCATGATGGATGTATTATTAGCAGGCAAGGAATAGGATATGGCAACAAAAGCAACCGGTAAAAAGAAAAAATCAAATATAAAAGTATTTGTCCCGAATTTAGTAGTTTTTGCCTGCAACTGGTGCAGTTATGCCGGAGCCGATAATGCCGGCGTAAGCAGGATTCAGTATTCACCGAATTTCAGAGTCATTAGGACTATGTGTTCAGGTCGGGTTACTTCCGGGTTTGTGCTTAAGGCTTTAAAGATGGGCGCCGACGGCGTGCTTGTATCCGGCTGCCACTTTGGCGATTGCCATTATATATTCGGCAATTACAAAGCAGTAGATCAATTTGAAAAGACTAAAGCGTTAGTAAAAACTCTCGGGTTGGAGGAAGAACGCATCCGTCTCGAATGGGTTTCCGCCGCTGAGGGTCCGCGATGGGGACAGGTTATCGATGAGTTTGTCGAACAAATTACAAAATTGGGTCCCAGTCCTTTTAACTATAAACCAAAATATGAGAATTAGCATCTATGGAAACAACTGTTGAAAAACTTAAGCAGAACCGAGCGTTCCTCTGTTTGGAATGCGGCAAATGTACTGCCGTATGTCCAATAGCTATTTATAATAAAAGTTTTTCGCCTCGCCGGATGTTGGCTGATGGTGTTTTCTATAATGCAGCAGATTTAATATCCGACAAACTTCTATGGTCATGCCTAACCTGCCAGCTATGTACTCAGCGGTGTCCTGTCGATGTCAAATATTCTGACTACATGCGTGATATTCGCGCCGAGGCATCCAAGCAGGGTAAAACCGGCAGTCCATCACACAGCGGCGCTCTGCTTCATCTTATGGAAATGGCGACTGCCCCTAAGCTAAAACAGAACAGAAACAGCTGGATTAACAATAAGCTTAAAGTGAAAAAGAAAGGCGATGTTCTATACTTTGTTGGGTGTTTGCCCTATTATCAGGATTTTTTCGCCAAGGATTTCGATTTCACACCGATTTCAATAGCTCAGGACACTGTCAGCATCCTTAACAAATTGGGGATTGAGCCGGTAGTAATGGATAACGAACGCTGCTGCGGGCATGATCTTTACTGGCTGGGTCAGCTTGAGCAATTCGATGAGCTGGGCAGAATAAACCTTGAGCTGATTAAGGCAACAGGCGCAAAAACTATCATCACATCATGCCCTGAATGCGCTCTCGTCCTGAAAAAACTATATTCGGAAAGGCTGGGCGGAAATCTGCAGGTTAAGCATATTACCGAAGTGGTTTTTGAGAATATCGATAAGCTGAAGTTCAAGAATATTGATACAAAAGTATCATTCCAGGATCCCTGCCGTTTGGGTAGATACATGGGGATTTATGACCAACCGCGGGAATCGCTTAAGGCTATTCCCGGTCTTGAGATAAACGAAATGCAGCACAATAGGCGCGGCGCAATATGTTGCGGCACAACCAATTGGACTAATTGCGATGCAGTCTCAAAACAGATTCAGAAAAGCCGATTAACCGAGGCTAAAAACGCCGGCGCAGAAACCGTTGTAACAGCCTGCCCAAAATGCCAGATACATTTTAGATGTTCTGAGAGCGGCGATGAGTCTCAGAAAGTAAATATTAAAATAACTGATTTTGTAAATATTATAGCTTCAGTTCTTGAGGGTTGAACTAAAATAATGATGATTGATAATAAAATGACAGCATCAGGCAAGCCGGGAGTTAATGTATGGCAAATGAGTTAAATAAACCCGAGGACTTGCGGATAGGTGTGTTTGTTTGCGAGTGCGGGCTTAATATCGCCGGCACTGTGGATTGTACCGCTGTTAGCGAATATGCAAAAACTCTCGATGATGTAGTAGCGGTAGTTCAAAACAAATATACTTGTGCCGACCCCGGTCAAAATGAAATTAAAAAGGCGATTGCGGAACACAACCTCAACCGTGTTGTGATTGCTTCCTGCACTCCAAAAATCCACGAGCCTACTTTCAGACAGTGTGTTGCAGATGCCGGTTTGAATCCATACCTGTTCGAGATGGTTAATATTCGCGAGCATGTAAGCTGGGTTCACCAGAAAGAGAAGGATAAGGCGACCCAGAAAGCCAAAGACCTTATCAGAAGCGGCGTAGCCAGAGCGCGTTTCCTCGAGGAACAAACTGAATCTGAGGTGCCGGTTACCAAAGCCGCATTAGTTATCGGCGGCGGCATTGCCGGCATTCAGGCGGCGTTAGATTTAGCTGATGGCGGCCATAAAGTATATCTGGTGGAAAGAGAGGCTACCATCGGCGGAATAATGGCGGCGCTTGATAAAACTTATCCGACGATGGACTGCTCAATATGAATACTCGGCCCCAAGATGATGGATGTCGGTCGACATCCGAATGTCGAGTTAATGAGCTATAGCGAGGTTGAATCGGTTACCGGTTTTGTCGGAAATTTCCATGCGACGATTCGCAAAAAAGCCCGCTATGTTGACCCTACGGAGTGCACCTCATGCGGCGAGTGCGCCAAGGTTTGTCCGGTGGCTATCCCGGATGCGTACCAACAGGGATTTTCAACGCGCAAGGCAATCTATCTGCCGTTTCCGCAGGCGGTGCCGTCATCGTATGTTCTTGATATGGATAACTGCCTTGGCAACAACCCGATTGCGTGCGGCAAGTGCCAAGATGTTTGCGAGAAAAAGTGCATCGATTATGATGATGAAGACAAGCTGGTAAATATCGAGGTCGGCGTGATTATCGCCGCTACCGGTATGGATGTTTATGACCCTACTGATTATGATGAATACGGCTATACTCGTCATCAGAATGTAATCACAAGTATGGAATTTGAGCGCTTGATTTGCGCCGGCGGGCCGACTGAGGGTCATTTCGTTCGCCCGACAGACATGAAAGCGCCTAAGAGTATCGGCTTTATCCAGTGTGTCGGTTCACGTTCGCGGGATGGCCGCGGCAATCCTTACTGTAGTAATATTTGTTGTATGAATACGGTAAAGGATACGCTTCTGCTGTGCGACCATTATCCCGGCGTTGATATTAAAGTTTTTTATATGGATATTAGAGCTTTCGGTAAAGGTTTTGAAGACCTGTATATGCGCAGTAAGGAAGAGGGTGTTAAATATATCAGAGGCATTCCCGGTGATGTTGCTGAGGACCCCGAAACGAAAAACCTGGTTCTAACTGTTGAGAATACTACCACCAGCAAACTCGAAAAACATGAACTCCAGATGCTAGTTTTATCTCAGGGCGTAATACCGCGCAAGGATAACGATAAGCTCCAGCATCTTCTTACCCTATCTACTACATCGGATGGTTTCATAATGGAATCGCATCCCAAGCTAAAGCCTGTTGATGCTCCTACAAAGGGCGTATTCTTAGCCGGTTGTATCGAGTCGCCGAAAGATGTCAAAGACAGCGTAACTCAATCGGGTGCAGCGGCGGCAAGAGCCAGTATTTTGCTGAATGCCGGTAAAACCAAGATTGAGTCAATTACTTCGATGGTTGATCCCGATAAATGTAATTACTGCGGCTTGTGTGCAAAAGTTTGTCCCTATAACGCTATCTTGTCATCCGATAAAAAGACTAAAAAACTGCCAACGATTATTCAGGCGGCTTGTGCCGGTTGCGGCGCTTGCGCGGCTGAATGCCCGCAGGACGCAATCTATATGCGTCATTTCCGCGATGAGCAGATTATAGCGCAGATTGAAGGGATTTTAGCTGAAAGACCTTTTGAACAACTTATCGTGTTTGCCTGCAACTGGTGTAGTTATGCTGGGGGCGATATGGCTGGTACATCAAGACTTCAATTCCCAACCTCGAGCCGCTTGATTAGGACCATGTGCTCGGGGCGTGTCGATGAGAAATTCGTGATGCATGCTTTCAAGCTGGGCGCGCCTATGGTGCTCGTATCCGGCTGTCATTTCACCGACTGTCATTATATAAGCGCCGTTCAATGGACACAAAAGCGAATGGATAAATTATGGAGCAAGATGGATAAACTTGGCATCCGGGATGAAAGGCTTCAACTTGAGTGGATATCAGCCGCTGAGGGTCAGAAATTCGCTAAGGTCATGCGTCAGATGGAGGAAAAACTCAAGACCGTAACCGTTGAGGAAATCAAACAGACAATGAAAGTGCTTGAAGAAGAGGAAAAGAAAGAGAAAGCTAAAGCCGAAGCAAAAATGAAAAAATCAAATACTGCGGAGGTGAGTTCCTGATGGCGGCAAGAGAAGTGCTTTATAAATGTTTAAGCTGCGGGCATCAATATCCCGGCATGTTCGATATGAATAATATCAAGGAACGATCCTGTCCCAAGTGTCGTTCCAACAGCGTTCGACGTTTGCCTATGCCCAAAAAGAAATAGCGGTATTTGGCTAAATTTATTAAAATATTGATGCTGACAGTTAGGGCGGCCATTCATTGGCTGCCCTTTTTCTTATTCAACACAGGTTATGCAGCTAAAATTTATTACAACAGAAAAAGAGGGCGTATCCGTCTTAGGCGGACGTCCCTACGCGCTAATATATATAAAGTAAAGTTTATTGCTAAAAAACCAACTGCAAAACCCGGGTTAAATATTTATAGTGGAATGTCTCGAAGTTTTAAACTGCTTAAAACCGCCGGAAATGACGCTTTAATCCAATTACTATAAAGGCAAACATTATTATAAGAACCGCTGTATTCAAAAATGGAATAAGCAAGCCCCAAAAATTATGAGGTACATCAAAGGTATATTTGAAAGGCAAATAATTTGTCGGTATGATGCGATATAATGTAAAGATCAAGGAGTCCCAAATTGTAGCATCAGAATATTTAATTATTTCATCTTCTTGTTTTGTGCCAATTTTAATTCCGATACAAAAATTTAGTATCGTGAATACTGCAATATAAACCACAAACCAAATTGAACTCCATAAGGGCTTCTCGCCATAACCGGTAAATACTTTGTATAAATAGTAAAAGATGTATTTACTGAATATTTTCCTGAACTGCTGATAAAACCATTTTGCGGGCTGCCGTTGAAATATTTTTCGCTTTGGTTTACTGTTTTCTATATCATCTTCTAAAGCTCGTCTTTTCATCTCAAGCTCGTTAAAATAAAATAATCCGGCTTGCTGGTAGTCTTTAGAGTTATCTAAGGCGGTTTTCATCTGGCGGTAGAGTGGGGAAATGTCTTTATAGTTTTTCAAGTCATTTATATGATATTTATCTCTAAATTGAGCAGCTTGATGTTCATCGGTAATGTTTTTAGCTAATTCTTTTAGCAAGCTTTCTTCTGGAATGATGTTTTTTCTCTTATATGGAAATATTAAAATTCGGTCATTTGTCTTACCCCATTTACATGATATTAATCGAGCTTCATCATAGGAACTTTTATAGAATGAAAATAACGACATATCGTTATTAGTGAAGAATACATCCTTTAGCTGGCAGTAACGGAAGATAAAAAATGGTTTATCTTTAATATCAAATTTAATATTTCCAAAATATGATGCAAAAGGATTAAAGCGCACATTGTCAAAATTTATTAAAATATTATTAGATAAAAACTTGGGATTGTGAAAATCAAATCCACATTTATCTCCAATATATATGTAACGAAATTCCATTTCTCTATAGATTTTAATATCGTGGAAAACTGTATGATTATTAAATTGTGTTAACACAAAGGAGGCATTATTTTCAAAATTGGCTTCCTCAAAAGTCGCTATATTTTCAAATATTGCTTTATCAAATATTGCTTTATTCTTAAATTTGCATTTTTGAAAATAAGCATAATTTTTAAATACTGAATTTTCAAAATCTGCTAAATCTTCGAACTTAACATTACTAAAACTTACTATGTCATGAAATTTACTACTTGTAAAAAGAGCTTTTCCTTTGAAGGCTAAATTTGTAAAATCTACGGAATCTTCAAATATAGCATATGCAAAGTTTACATCACCATTAAATTCACAACATGCAAAGTCAGCACTTTCTTCAAATCTTCTATTACCAAAATTACTAGCTATCGGAAAAACATATCCCCGAAAATTATAATCCTTCCTATCAAGCTTCTTAAAAATCAGCTTATTAAACTCCTCGCCCGTAATCCCCTTCTTATCCTTAGGCGCATGGAAAACACAATACTCATTATCATGCGGGCTGTTTACCGGTTCGTTACAACCATCATAAGCACAGATTTTATCAGCCATCGTTTAGCTTCCATTATTACACTAATTCTTAAAAGCATTATATGGGCATTAACTTGTGTGTGTCAATATAAGGTTACGGAAGGATTTACTTTTATCGCGAAAGCAGGAATCCTTTATCGCGAAGGCAGGAACCCTTTCCTGCCTTCTGTTATGAGGCTGCCGATGTCGTCAGGAAATCCGCCGCGGCGGACTGACGACGCATGAAATTAACTCTCATAAATACTCTTGCCTTACTTTTTCTATTGCCCTTTCTTCGAGTTTGATATAAATCAAATACAATATGTATAACAATGAAAACAAATTGTAATCAGCCCAAAGGAGCTATGACTATGTATGATAAAATAAAAAAGCTTAGCGAGAAATATTCATCCAATATGATACACCTTCGCCGGCACCTTCACCAGATACCGGAAACAGCCTTGATGGAATTCGAGACTAAGAAATCGATGACTGCTCAGCTTAGAAAGCTTGGCCTTAAAGTCAATACTAACCTCTGGCGAACATCGCTAACCGCCACACTAAGGGGCAAGAAACTTACACCCTGTGCGGCTATCCGTTCCGATATGGATGCTTTGCCGATTGAGGAAAAGACCGGTTATTTTTTCATGTCGCGAAACAAGGGCTGTATGCATGCCTGCGGCCATGATGCGCACATGGCTATTGTCTGGGGTGCGGCAAAGATTCTTGCGGAGATTAAATCGGAATTAGCCGGGTCGGTGAAATTTTTGTATCAGCCCTCCGAGGAAGAGCCGCCCGGCGGCGCGCGCCCGATGATTAAAGCCGGCGCTTTGAGAAACCCTAAAGTCTCCGCGATATTCGGTTTGCATGTTGACCCTACCATACCGATTGGCAAGATAGGCGTTAAGGATGGCCCGCTGATGGCGCATGTGGATGATTTCGACCTGATAGTACATGGTCGTTCGGGGCATGCCGCCCGTCCGCAGGAAACTGTCGATGCGGTAGTTGCGGCATCGCATTTGGTAACCGCTCTGCAGACTATCTCCTCGCGCGGAGTCAACCCGCTCGATCCGGTAATCGTTACAATCGGTAAAATCAAGGGCGGCACTGTGCGCAACACTATCGCCGACAGCGTTGCCTTGTACGGCACAGTTAGGATGCTTGATATGAAGCTGGCTAAAAAGCTTCCGGGGATGATTAAAAAGATTGCCGATGGTGTCTGCAAGTCTTACGGGGCAAAATATGAACTTGATTATCGCCCGGGTTATCCAACCCTTTACAACAGCCCTGAAATAAATGATGTTATAGTGAAAGCCGCTCACAGCATGCATGGCAAAAAAGCTGTTATGATTAAGGAACGTCCCGGCCTTGGCGCCGAGGATTTCGCCTGCTATTTGGAGAAGGTTCCCGGTTCGATGTTCCTTCTCGGCATACGCAATAAAAGCATAGGCGCCGACAAACCCTGGCATCACCCGGCATTCAAGCTTGATGAGAAAGCAATCCCGATGGCGGCATCAATACTGGCAGGAGCCGTATGGGAATATTTTGAGCGGAGAAAATGATTTTTGTCTCTAAAGATGGAAACCCACAACTGCCGGACGACATCCTGAGGGTAGTGTGTGATTTTACGCCAAGCGTCAGGATGTCGTCCGCTTGGGGCGGACTTCCATCCTGACGCATACAGAACGGCGTATGCAATACGCCCCTACGCGCTTAGCTAATGCTATTTATAAATTTGATGAAAAGGTGTATATGTTGTCTAAAACCCTAAAATATCAACTTTGTCCAAGCTGGCTAAAAATACATACCCGCCGCTAACAGTGATATCATTGCATATTTGACTGATTGTGTATTGGTCTATGTAAGTAAGCGAACTGCCGCTGGAAAAATCTAAAGCCAGCGCGCCGCCATTGGAACCGCCTTTTGCGGCATATACAATTTGATTTGCGACATAAACTCCGTTAGCGCCCGATTGAGTCGAGTAGCTGGCAACCTCTGTCAGGTTTGACGGACTGCTGGTTGACAATACAACTATCTCATCATTTGTGGCTGCAAATACATAACCCGACATTGCATAAACCGCAATGCACTGGCCGGTAAATCCTGTGTAGTGGCTGTATCTGCTCGGCGAACCGGGATTGGAAACATTGACCACCGAAAGACCATTCACATCCAAAACATAAGCAATTGAACCAACCACATCGATATCCTGAACCGTGCCTTCGCCGATAGTCAATCTGCCGGCATGACTTAGAGTATTGCCCGAAATCGTGAGAATCTCCAGCGCATTGCCATCGGCGATATAAACATTACTGCCGACAATCTTGACATTCCAGCTTGTCCCGGAGGTATTATACGTACCGCCCGCAACAACTGTATCAGGGTCGGCGATGCTGAAAAGCTGTACGCCGTTATCGCCATCGGCAAGCACGAGGTATGGCGAATCGGTATCGATGCCTTTAGCGTCCCCGGGCGAATTGTACATATATATCTGCTGAGGCGAACTCGGGCTGGAAACATCATAGGCGTACATCCCCCCGGTTCCGGCGGCGATATAGAGATGGCTTCCCTCCGCTGCCACCCTCTTAGCGCCGCTGGTAATAGGTATTGTTGATAACAGAACGAATTCACCTGTCTGGCCGCTCTGCACAGTTACATTCACAACCGGCGATGTGTAATTCGTTGTGCCCGTATAGCCGATTACATAAAGCTGATGGCTTGAGCCGTCGCTGTAAATAGACGTATCCCATGAATAAGTATATGGGGATGAAGCATCCGTGCCGACCGAATCGCCATCGACATAAAAATCGACTCTGGTGAATGTATAGCCGCTGCCAGCCTGCGCGGTAATATTTACCGAACCCGAGACAGTGGAATTATTAACAGGTGCTGTAATCGTTATAGGCAGAGGCCTGAGTATCCTCACGGTTACCGTGGCGGATAAATGAGTCTTAGTAGTATCCGTTTCGTATGCCTTAACATGCAATGAATAATATGTGCTGTCATCATAGCTGTCGGTGTTCCATGTGTATTCGTAGAGAGAGGTTGTATCAGAATAGACCGAATCGCCGTCGATATAAAAATCAACCCGGCTAAAAGTATAACCCTCGCCCACTTCGGTCAGGATTTTCACCAAGCCGTAAATATTGGCATTATCCACCGGCGAAGTTATCATAATTGGTATCGGCGGAATTGTTGTTACTGTTACCGTATCGGAGATATATGAATCGTCGCCGTCGTAAGCAATAACCGTTAAATCATGCTGTGAAGTGTCGGTGTATATGATTGTATTCCATTCGTAAATATATGGAGAGGCGGCATCTGTGCCGACCGAATCGCCATTGATATAAAAATCGACCCGGTCGAATGAATAGCCCGACCCGGCGGCGGCGGTAATATCTATGGTTCCCGAGATGGTATCGCCATTTTCGGGCGAGGTTATTGAGATAGGATCGATGTCCGCGGGTTCGGTTGAATTATCCGAACAATAGGCAAATAGAAGTGTAATTGCCAGTAATCCGATAAGCGCAATCTTTTTCATATTTAATATTATCGGATAAATAGTAATAATTTCAAGGAGAAAATGACTATTTGATAAATAAATTTTGAAAACCTGTAAGCGTCAGGACAGCATTGGCAGTAGCGTATGCCTAAAGCGAACATCCTGATATGCAGGAACGCGTAGGAGCGTATTGCAATACGCTCTATGCGCGGTATTATATATAGCATACCAAAACATAAGATATTATTCTTTAATAAATCTGCCTACAATTTTATTGTAGTTTGTTTCTGTCTGCTGTTACCTGAGAACTTCCCTGCCTTGTCCGGTAACTATGTTAAGCAATGCCTTTTGAACTTCCTTGGGGCTTCCCGCGCCTGTGTTAATAAGATAACAATCGCATTTGCTCAGCATCCGGGTATAGAAACGCTTTTGCTGTTCGATTCTATCGGTGGTTTTAACAAGCATGTATGGATTATAAAACGGATGGCTATGCTCGGAAACAGCATCGGCAGGCGGGCGACCCTCCTCGAGAACCTGAAGCGCCCTGTCGGGAGCAACCTGCTCTGTTATCTGCCCGAAATTATCCCGTTTGAAAATAAGCACCGTTTTTACCTGCGTGCGTTTTGTATGCTTATCCTGACCCCCAAGCCAGTATGGGTCGAGCATTACTTTAGAATCGGATGAGGCTATGAAGCAATACGGTTCGCCCTTATCAAGCACGCATGAATCATCATAAAGGCATTCAGTGTTTTCGCACTGCTCTTTTAAGGTAACCACGTTCTCGCACTTGCTTCTTTCAAATAATGTTCGGGCGGCTGGATAGCGTTCGACAAAATCGGCAGGCATATAGAATTTTCGCTCGATACTATCGGCCATAACCGCCGGACCGCTGAGACGGATAAACGCGATATCATCGCTGACAATCTTAGCCTTGCCCTGCTTTAAGAGTCCGGCTACATGAGTCGATTTGCCGGAAGCCGGCGGGAAAAACATCAAAGCGCCTCTGCCGTCAATATCGAAACAGGCGGCATGAACCGCCAATGTATTATAAAGCTTTTCAGAAATATCAGACACGATGCCCAAAGCCAAGCTGCGAAGCTGTGAATAGTAAGCAGACTTGAAGAAGAATCCCGTATGCGATTCGGGATTATAGTAGGCGCGCGCTTCCCGTCCGGGGATATTTTTGACTGCATAGATTATGCCGTGCGGTTCAATATCAGCCTCAAGTTCAGCCGGATAGAAATTCTCAGCCCAAAATTCGTTAAGATGCGGGCTGTTGGTTCTTAATTGCAATACCACGCCGGCTATATTAACATTCCATTCATAGTAGTTATCATAGCTAAAAGCGTTTTCCGATTCGTTAACCAATGCCTCTCTCATCTCCAGATTAATAGATGATTCCAACTCGACAAAATCACGCTGTTTTGTTGTCGTATTGTTAAGAGCTTTGCCTTTCGCTTTTCGTGATGGCGTAAGTTCGGCTAACGCATCGCTGATGCGGGTTAATGCCTCATCGATTCGCTCCATAGAATCGGCATAAGACAGGCGTATAAAACCCTCCATGCCGAAAGCATCGCCGGGCACAACCGCTACATGCGCATTTTTCATCAGGTAATATGCCATGCCGTAGGAGTTGCGGATTGAGTTGCCGTTATATTCCTTATCAAAGTAAGCGCTGAAATTGGCGAACAGATAAAATGCGCCGCGCGGTTTGGGACATGATATGCCGGGTATTGACAGAAGCCTTGAATATGCCAGGTTGCGGCGGCGTTGAAATTCGTACACCATCTTTTCAATATCAAGCTGAGGGCCGAGTAAAGCCTCAATCGCCGCTTTTTGCGAGATTGAACAGGCATTAGAGGTATTATGCCCCTGTATCATGTTCATACCAGCGATAATTTCCTTTGGTCCTGCCGCATAACCGAGACGCCAGCCAGTCATCGAATAGGCTTTGGATACGCCGTTGATTATAACGGTGATGTCTTTAGCTTGCGGCGAAATTGCGGCGGCGCTGTAAAACTTGAAGCCGTCATAAACAAGCTTTTCATATATCTCATCGGCGATAATAATGATATTCTCCGATACGGCAATATCAATAATTTCCTTAAGTTCATCTTTTGTATAAGCCGCGCCGGTTGGGTTGGAGGGATTATTCAGAAACAGCGCTTTTGTTCGGGGTGTAATAGCCTCGGCGAAATCTTTGGGATGAAGCAAGAAACCGTTTTCCTCACTGCAATGCACATAGACGGGCGCTCCCTTAGCCAGATTGACAATCGCCGGGTATGAGACCCAGTAGGGGCTGGGTATGATTACCTCATCGCCTTTATTCAAGATAGCCGTGCATAGATTAAATATGCTGTTTTTCGCGCCGGTGGAAACTATTATCTGGTTGGGATTATAATCAAGTCCGTTATCATCATGAAGCTTTTTAATAATCGCCTGTTTTAACTCCGGTATACCGGGATTTGCCGTATAATGAGTGAAATTGTCATCGATAGCCTGCTTGCCGGCTTTCTTGATATTTTCGGGAGTAGAAAAATCCGGCTCGCCTATTGAAAGATCAATGACATCAATTCCCTCGGCTTTAAGCTGTTTAGCTTTTGCCGAGATTCGCAAGGTGGCTGATTCGCCTATTCGTTGAAGTCTGTCTGCTAAAAGTCCCATGGTAATTATTCGCCGTTTTCGGAATTATCAGACTTATTGGATTTCTGATTTGGCAGGTTTTTCAACAACTCTTTGAGGTCGAATCCCGAAAGCGTTTTGACTACATCCGGCAATTGAGCTAATACATTAGTAACCTGACCGGTGATTTTCGAGGCGCCATCCGCGCCATTGCCAACCATCACAATCTTATCTACTTTGGAAAGCGGCTCGGAAACTGCTCTGGCAAGATCGGGCAGGACATCGATGAACATCTTATAGATAGCCGCTTGATTGTATTTAGACCACGATTCCGCTTTCTTAGCCATCGCTTCAGCCTCAGCCTCGCCCTGAGCGCTTATTACCTCGGCTTTAGCCAATCCCTCATGTTTGATAGCTAATGCTTTGCCTTTGGCGGCAGAGCCGAGTTTATAACTGGTTGCATCCGCCTCGATTTCAACCTGATATTTCATAGCATCGGCGGCTTTTTTAACTGTCGATTCAAGCTCTTTCTCTTTGCGGAGGATTTCTTTTTCCTCAAGTTTAATAGACTGTTCTTTTTCAATCAGGCGAACCTGGTATTCTTCTTTCTTTAACTGCTGGTTCATTTTTAGACGTTCAATGTCGTAGGTTGAATCGGCGACGGCTCTTTTCTGGTTTATGCCGGATTGATAATCCGCCCGCTGCATTTCATAATCGCGGCTGGCTTGAGCAATTTCGGTCTCGGCTTTGAATTTGGCGATATCGCCCTCTTTACGAGCACCCGCTGATTTTATAGTTGCATCCCTATCAGCCTCTGCCTGGGCAATTTCAGCCTCGCCCTTGATTCTGGCGATATATGGTTTACCGAGAGCTTCCAGATATCCCTGTGAATCGCTGATTTCTTTTAAGGAGAATGACAGTATTACTAAGCCCATCGCATCGAAAGCCTTGACAGCCTGCGTTTGAACTTTACCGGCGAATTCATCACGGTTTGTATATATCTCCTCGACAGTCATCGAACCCAACACACCGCGCATGTTGCCCTCGAGAATTTGCTGGGAGATGTCTTTCATGCCGGATAAGCCTTTGCTTAAAAACTGCTCAGCCGCCATCCTGATAGAATACTCATCGCTTTTGACCTTAACCTGTGCCTGACCTACGGAATTCAGTTCGATGCCTTTAGCGGTTAAACCATCATGAATTTCGATATTTAACGTGAAAACCTCAAGCGGCAAGATATCCGCTCGTTCAAGAATCGGCATAACAAATGTGCCGCCGCCGACATGCATTCTATAACCAATTTTGCGCTTAGTACCATCAGCTTCGGTTACAGTCCGCTTGCGGCCGCCTGAAATAATTAGAACCTCGTTTGGCCCAACCTTGCGGTATTGTTTTGACAAAGCGATAAAGAATAGAATTAATAATATTATGATTACGCCGGCGAAAATAAACCATCCTATTAAAGACATATTCAAACTCCTTTTTTCATTTTCATATAAGCAGCAGGCAATTTGGCAAGGCAAGCAACGCTTACATTAAAACACCTCAAACCTGCAATATTTCGACACGTCAACATATATAAATCAAATCATTTCCGCAATAGTTTTCCATACATCTTTTAAAAAATTAAACAAAAAGGGCTTATATAATCCATGTTAAGCTATAATAATAAGCATAAATAAGGCAAAGGGTTAAATTATTAATTAATCTTTCTTGTTGATTTTACTGATTAAAACATTTATTTTGAGTTGTGATAAAAGGTGCAATCTTAATAAGACTGCGCAGGAAATTATAATTAAACAGGAACGTTTTATGAGTGATATTTATAAAGTAGAGGAATACCAGAGATTCGCAGATAACCTTAAGGCTGTTTTGGATGGTCCGAATATTAAGTCTTTTAAGCTTAATCAGCTCCGCAAACATGCCTTAGAAACCGGCAGGCAAACCAGTAATGGTGCTTGGTCGTGGCGATCGTCTGTGTCATCGCGAATCGGACCGAAAACCGTTTATCTTGGCGGTGAAAAAGTTCGACTGCCCAAACCTACCGAATTGCATAAATCAATTATCGAAAACGCTCCGGATGAACTTCATAAAGTCCTGCATCTGATGAGGACTTTGCCGTTTATTCATCTGCGCCGTCAGATGGCTAACAATTCCGAATATAATCCGATATGCAACTTGTATATCAGCGTTGCCGATAAGACAAATTTCCGCTTGGCCTATATGTGGGGCAACACGATGTTCGACCCAAGCAAGAGACCGGGACCTGAATTTACTATGATACACATACCGGAGGAACATCATCTCCGCCAGCAGGTGCTGTCAATTCCTGAGCATAATATCAATATTGCTCTTGGCACCGACTATATGGGAGAAAATAAAAAAGGTTTTCTGCGTCAAGCGATGTGGTTTGCTGATGAACTGGGGATGCTTGGTCTTCACTCCGGCACCAAAATCGTAACTGTTTGGGATGAGCGCGATAAACGATTGAAGCGCTACGGTGTTTTTCTGTTTGGGCTTTCCGCCACCGGCAAATCGACTTGGTCGTGCCATCAATTGGGGCTTGACCATGATAAGAAAGAGGGCACCGAGGTCGCTCAGGATGATATTGCATTCCTGCGCCGGGATGGTTCGGCTTATGGCTCTGAGGCGAATTTCTTTGTTAAGACCGACGTGCAGGAAAAACTTCAGGAAGCGATGTACTGGTCTCTTGTTGATAAAACAGCATTATATGAAAACGTTATGGTTGACGCCGCCGGCAATCCGGATTTTCTCGATGAGAATCTTTGCGGCAACGGACGGGCGGTTATTCGCAAAGATAAGCTTAAGGTGAAGCGCGGCCGCAAGCTTGTCCGCATCGATTCACCCAGCGTAAACCTGCCGCCATTATCCGAGTTGGATGGTTTGGTTTTCGCTTTTATCACTCGACGGAATACCATTATGCCATTCGGTATGAAATTGACTCCCGAGCAGGGTGTGCTGGCATATCTTTGGGGCGAATCATCGCACAGCGCCGCCTCAGAACCAGATAAAGCCGGAGAGTCTGTCAGAACTGTTGGCACCGACCCGTTTATCGTTGGGTCGTTAGCCGCCAAGGTAAATAAATTTTATGATATCGTTATGGATTTGGTAAATGATTTCCCGGGCAAGGTTCATTTTTATCAATATAATACCGGCGGCATCGGCGAAATACTCGAAAAGAGTGAAGTTAATGGCAAAATAATCAAAAATCTTGTTCGAAAAGTCAAACGCGTGCCTATTAATGTGATGGCGGCGATTCAGCGCGGCGATTTGCGCGGCACTAACCAATATATTCCCGGCCGTCTCGGCGTGCTCGAGATAAAATCATGTGCTGATGCCAACCTTGATGAGTACAACCCCGACAAGTATTATTCAAAAGATCAGATTGACGCTTATGTCAAAGATTTAGTTGATGGCCGCAGGGACTATACGGAATTTATCGCCAGCCAGGGACTAAAGCAGGAAATCATTGATTCGGCTGAGGAATCGTTTAGTATCGCCGGCGGAAAAAAGGCCAAGGTCAGCGTGCCTGATATCCCACAGGAAAAGACCAAAGAGGAAAAACCTTCCGATAAAATTCATGAGCTTCCTGATATTAAATGGGAGACCAAGTCGAGGCCCAGACGAAATAGAATGGGGCGATATTAAGATATTGTATATTGCATCGCTGGTGTCTTGCCATCGTTTCAATATATGGCTAACATCTGCTTTATGTAGATACTTCTGTTAGCATCATTTATTATAGTTAATGGCAGTGTCAATTGCGTTTATCAGCTTATGCGGGTATTGCGAGCCGATTAGAATCTTCTTGCCGTCTATAAGTTCCAACTGTACGCCTTTATTGCCGCTTACATTATATGCTTTGCCGTGTTTTAGTGAGTATTTAATCCCCCAGCCGCCGTATTCTTTTATTGGTTTATATTTGCGGTACTTATAATTTTCAATATCAGCAATATTTAAGAAAAGCTTTTTAAGAGGGAAAAATTGAATGTGTAAGCCATCTTTTTTTACCTGCACAATTAACTTAAGCGAAAGTATAAGCCAGGGCATACCGATTCCGAATAGTAAAAAAAACAGCCAGAGAAGAATATCCGGAGCAGGTTTGCTGCCAAGTGATTTACCCAATATTATTTGGTAAATGAATCCATACCAGATAGGCCCGGAGCATGCGATAACCATAAGCCATATCCATTTCTGCTTAAATCTTTGAACTTCAGTAAACAATGGTCTTTCCAAATTTGACATAATTGTATTAACAGTTTTTTATTTACCTATACATATATCTAAAGAAAGTAATCGGAATTTTAGTATTATAATTTACTTCATGCCAACTAAAAGAACGCCGCCAAGAATCAATCCCAAGCCGACCCATTTAATAAGAGAGAATGGCTCCTTGAATATGAAAAAGGAAACGAGCACAATTGCGGCATAAGCAAGACTGGTAACAATCGGGTAGGCGATTGATATATCGGTTTTCGAAAGCAGGACTAAATAACCGGCTACGGATGATACATAGCAAAATAAGCCAAACAATATCGAGATATTTGTGAAGATTTTCGAGAAATTCGTAATCAGCGCGCCGGGAGAAATTGCCCCGAATTGGTTCATGCCGGCTTTAAGGAAAACATGGCCGCAAACATTGAAAGTTACTACGAAAAGCATTATTAAAAAACGAGTCATTGCTATCTCCTGTGGTTGCTGTAAAGCATAAAGGGCGTATGCAATTCACGGGTTTATACAATACACCCCTACGCACAGTGGAATATGTAAAGGGTGTATGCGATATACCTCTTCTCACCAACTATTTTTATATTATAAATCTGCCTGCTAATATTTCTGAAATAGTTTTCCCCATTCGGTTTCATTTAGCCATCGATTGAATATCTTCTTGCCTTTAAAAGGATACCATAAGCGGTCATGATATATAGCCGAGGCAAATACAAATATATAAACCAAGGGAGTATGAAAGAGGAGTTTTTGGAAAATTTTAAGCGGCGAAAACCAAAATAAGTCGCCAGCCGTGGAGGCTATATTATCGCCTACGGGAAATCTGAAATTCATTTGTGAAATATCCTCGCCGACTACATCGATTTCTGATGGGTCGCCAATACCTAAGCCGGCTTCATGCCCCAGCCTGATATATTTCAATGACATCGGATCAAACCCCATCATCTTAGCGGCAGCGGCATCGATTGCTACCTGGTCGGTGGAAGCTAATATCAGATTTTTCACATGCGGAATCATTGTCCGCGGTCCGGGTCCGGAACCAGCAGTTGTGCCATCCATAAAACAGAATAAGCCGGTATGAATTTCCTTTTGAATATTCAGTAAATCAACTAAAGTTTCATGAATTACCGAATGAGTATAATGACGTTTGGTATTTAAAAGACCGCCGAATGCGTTTTTCATGGCGCCAGTGGTTGTTGTGTAGATATGTGTTTTTACAGTGGGAAGGTGAACGATGTTTTTACCGAGAAAAAATTCCGGTATCTTAATACCTTCGGGAAATATTTTATCCAGAACAAGCATCTTAGCTTTCGGCTTATAAAACACCCATTTCAAATCTTTGGGGTCGTTATTATACCTTTCGGGAATATTGTATTTTTCATATACGGGTTTTAGTTTTAGAAGCTTGCCGCCTAAATAAGGATTGGTTACAACTGTATCGTTGTGAACGGCAACCAGTTTGTTTATGCCCGCATTCTGAAGCGACCTGATAGCGCCCTCAAGCTGCCAGGGAACAGTATTAGCGCCGGGGAAAGGCAGGTGCCAGGAGATATTATCCTTGATTATTGTTTCAGAATCAGCGGGCAGGAAATCTTTCAAGCCAGCCATCTCACCGGCTTTGATATAGTCATCAACCGCTTTTTCGGGTGATGTTTTAATCACCGCTACTTTTGCTTTATTTGCCATAAATCACCTTATAAATATAATATTATTATTACCATTATAATCCATAAACCTACACAGGTTAGTAAGGGTATGTCTGTTATTAAAAGCCGCGTGGGATTTCCACCTTTATCTTTTTGATGAATCAGGTAAAGATACCTGAATATGCCGTACAACACAAACGGTACGGTCAAAACCAGATATTCCGAGCCGAGCTTTTCCTGCACATCGGTTGAGAGCGTATAGAAAGTGTATGCCACAACTGTTGAGGCTGCAACAACACTCATCATCTGGTCTAAAAAATAGGGGGAATAATGAGCTAATGCTTGACGGTGGGAAATAGCATCATCGCCAAGTATAACAATTTCGTGCCTTCTTTTGGCCAAGCCTAAAAACAGCGCCAGAAGAAGCGTGCATACTAAAAGCCAGGAGGAAATCGGTACCGAAATAGCCGCCGCTCCCGCTGTGGCTCGAATAGAAAAGCCAATCGCCAATATCATAACATCGATAATAACTATATTTTTTAAGCCGAGATCGTAACCGAAATTTAAGATTGTATACAATATAAAGCAGATAAAAAAATTCATTCCGAGCGAATAACTTATGACAGAACTTACAGCGAATAATAATACAGATATAATCACAGCTATTTTTATAGATAATTGCCCGGAGGCAATCGGTCTGTTTTTCTTAACCGGGTGTTGTTGATCGTTTTTATAATCAGCAATATCGTTAATATAATATACCATTGAAGCCGCAAAACAGAAGGCTGCAAATCCCTTAATTGCCAACAATAACGATTGCGGTTCAGTAAATTTTTTGGCAAATATTAAAGCCGCAAAAACAACTAAGTTTTTTATCCAGTGATGAGGCCTGGCTGTTTTAATAATAGCGCTAAACACAGTGTATTATAAAGCGAAAGGCGACTTGCATGTCAAGTAATAAAATCTTGTATAGGTTGTCATTTAATGTTATTCAGCTATCCGAAAAATATTTAATAGGCAATCTCTTAAGCCCGCTCGGATTATCGAAAAAGAAATTACATTTACTCCAGCCGCCAAGTGCTAACCCAAACCTGACAGCCTATAGGAAAATATCCGTTTGTTTCCAAATAACAACGGCACTACTCGACATCCACCATGCACCGAAAACCTTTGGAACTAATATCCTTTTGGATTTTATTCGCTTTTTTACGGTTATCTGTTTTGGTCAGAATCACAATGTAATCGCCATCAGCGCGTTTTTCGGCTTTGCTGTTAATTCCAAATCGCTTCATTACATCTATTTGTTTTAAAGCTGATGTTTCGCTTTTAAAAACGCCCGCGCTTATCACATAAACGGAGTCTTTAGGCAAGCTGTATGAAGTCTCGATTGTTTCATTGCTTCTGAGGATTTCTACAGAATTATCATTTTGACTCAATATCTCTTTCCTATCAAAACCGATATTGCGGTTGCCGCCAAAATTGAATGTAAACGAAAATGAATGAGTGCTTCCAAGCTGATTTTTCGGGTTGAAAGCATAATCGATATGACTGTTCGATAAATTCAAACCGATACCGAAATTTGCGGTATTGGAGATATTATCGCCGCCAAAACCTCCCGCTCCTGAACGAAGCGACAGGAAATTTGTCAATTGATAATCCAATCCGGCGGCTATTGAGACATCTCCCTCAAACGGGATTTTTGCGCCGACAATAATTTCTACCGGCAGGCGCATCGGACTAAATGAGGAACCTAAGGAAACGGAAACAGGCAGACTATAGCTTTCAACTTCATATTTTATTTTGGGGCCAAGGTTATTAAAGGCGATTCCGAATTTGAAATTATCGCCTATATACTGAGAACCGATGTCAAGCGCATAACCGTTTGCATTAATTTCTGCCAGTTTTTCCATTATAAATTTGCCGCTGATGCCTAAGTACAAATCGCTGGAAATATTTCGGCTATATGATATTATTCCCGCCAGACTATAAGCGCTTATACTGCCCTGATGCTGGTCATATTCGTTATATACGTTAATTTGCCCCATATGCAGATAAGCGGTAGAAAAACCAAATGTTGATTTGGAGCCTATAGGGAATGCGCCGCCTATGAATTCATAGGAAATATCCTGAAACCACATATAATGCATGAGGTTTATGCCAGACCGTTCTATTGATGAAAGCCCGGCGGGATTGTAATAACTTGAGGCTATATCGTTGCTTAGGGCTGATGATGCGCCTCCCAGCGACGCCTGGTATGGCGATACGCTTATATTTAGAAAATCGGCGGAAACCGTACCGGACGCTAAAGCCATTGCGGGTACGGTTAGCGATACGAATATTATCATAGCTAAATTTTTAATCATGAGAATCTCCTCCTACCGATGGCACTATTGCAAATGTCATGCCTTCAGCCTCGAATTGGGAGGTTTGTTTTCAACATGTTTATTATCATCGACTTAACCATTTCAAATCGAATGCATATCTATATAATTATACGGCATTCAACGGGTTATATTTATACAATAATATTATATAAGAAACAAGCAAAATAAATTATCTGATTCCTGCGAAATTATCTTATTACAAGATGGGCAGTTATGAGGTTGTCTTGCGATTATTCAAAGGTGTATAATCTTTGAACGTTTTTTAAAACCTGAACATTAGAAATATGTATGTGATAAAACTATGGGATAGTGGCTATTAAGAACGGGATTTTTCAAAACTGATTACCGATTAGTGATTGGCGGTTTTAATAGCGAAGCGGCAGCCAGAAGTAAATTCTGCCCCAAGTTGTTGACAAAGTGTCATGTTTCTGCGGTTGGCGAACGCCCAGTGGTTGTGGTTGGCGAACGCCCAGTGGTTGTGGTTGGCGAACGCCCAGTGGTTGTGGTTGGCGAACGCCCAGTGGTTGTGGTTGGCGAACGCCCAGTGGTTGTGGTTGGCGAACGCCCAGTGGTTGTGGTTGGCGTACGTCCTCGTGCGCCAACTTGCATTATACTACTATTTCACACTCCCGGACGATTCACCTTTGCCCTCATCAAATATAGACGGCGTTTCGCAAGGCGGCCAGCCTACCGGCGGTTCATCCGGGATATCTTCTGATGTAAGCCAGGCAGGGAAATAAGCCGGGCAGAATGAGATGAAATCCTCGCCCTTGAAATACCTGACAAGTTTAACATCACTGCCCATTATTATGCAATCGCCGTTAATATCGGCTGAGGCCCAGAAACCATCTATTAGGCAAGGCTGGTTTAACATGCCCATGAAATAATGCGACATATAAATAACATCGCTGCCCATAGTCTGAGGCGGCCACAATCCTAAATACATATTGGCATCGCCGGGTAGATATTCCGATTTAGGCATAAAATTAAGATGAAGACATGCCCAGTTATCAATTGCGTTATAACCTTCAAAGTAAGGATTATAATTTCTAAAGCTAATAACATCATCAATGGTTGTATCAGACAAATAACAATTTGCTACATGTAATCTGTAAGATAAACACAATGTCGGAGCTGTTAAAATAAACCTGCCTTGATATGATGTATAAAACTCTGAATGACACCAACCATCATCACAACCATAATAATTGAAACTTGTAGTATTCCAAAAAGGATAATAAACGATACAATCCGCCAAATCAATAGAATCAAAATAAGTTGAATTGAATAAGAATGGAATTTTTAAATGACTATAACCTTGCTGTAAATCAGGAGTACCGCTCATTATATAAATAGGTATATCAATCCAGGTATTGGGAGATGCATAAATAGTATCATGCCAGCCGTATTCATCGATTGTACCGCCTGCTCAGATATAAATCGAATTCTCAGCCAGAGGTACCATCGCAGCATCAATAATTATAGTGTCGTTTGGTTCAGCGGCTATACCTGATATTACTACATCATTATAACCTGGTTTTAAGAAGACTATATCGAAACCTTCGCAGAAAATTGGAATCTGGTAATTGCCATTGATGTCTGAATAGTTATACAATGAAGAATAGTCCTGATATGTTGCTAATACGCTGTCGAGTGGGTTTGATGACATAAAATCAATCACATTGCCGGTTATATAACTTGTGCCAGCCCCGAGAATAACGTCAAGGTTGGTAGTATCACCATAATTTGCAGTAACATTCGCTATACTATTCCAAAATCTTGTACTATTACATCAATCCTTGTTGTATCTCCGAGTGTAATGTTAGTATTGTTAAAGGATGCAACTACATCATCATTATATAAAAATGAAACATTATATAAACCGGGATTTAAGCAAAACTCAAAATAGCCATTTTCATCAGTATAAACTGCTAAAGCCGTATCGCTGTTTAATTCGACATATACACTTTCTAAGGGCATATCAATGGAATTTAGAACAATACCGTTTAAATAACCCGGCAATTCTAACAGTGATATATCCAAAATAGTTGTATCATTAAGAGCAACTTCTACGCCATTTATAATTGTATCATTGTAATCTTCATGAGAAAACGATACATCAAAATTGCCGCCGCTATAAAAATAAAGCCAATATTGACCGTCAACAGTAGTAATACTACTATAAGATGTTGACATATTTTCTACAATAACACCCGGTATTGTTGTTGTACCATTTATTCTTGTAACAACACCTGTAATCAGAGAAAATGAAGAATCTGTTACTGCCTGTTCTCCCCCATAAGCGCCCATATCACTGCGTTGGGTATTCATGCCCCATGAACAATCGAGCAAGCTGTCAGGTATGAATAAATTCCCTGCATCTATGCACGATGAATTATAAAGATTGCCGCAGTCATCGCTCATTAAATGATAATCTTCATTAGCCGGATTGCGAAACAGCGGGTCGGTGTCGATATTATCAACTCCAGACCAACCGCCCTGGATATTGCTGTAGGTAATATCCGGCGAACCATCAATTTGGTCAGAGCATTTTGCCTCATTATTCCAAATTATATTGTTTATCAAAATGAGAATATGGCAATAGATTCCACCCCCTGAACTATCAGCAAAATTGCCATAAATTGTATTGTTTTTTATTACAGGTATAATAGGTGATTCATTAAAATGGATTCCACCACCGTAGGATACACAAGTGTTTTTAATAATCAAGTTATTAGTTATCAAGATGAAATATGAATAATCAATTGATATACCACCACCAGTGCATTCTATGGTTTCACTAATAACAGAATTTCCAGAAATTATGCTTTTATTTATTATGATATCATTCTCATAATAATCACTGATATATATCCCACCGCCTGCAATTCCAGCGCTATTTTCACTAATTATGTTTTCGGAAATGTTGCAGGAAGATTCATTACAGCTAATACCTCCACCGACACCTGTACTTGTATTTCCAATAATACAATTATTGTTAATTATAGCATTGCTATAATTAATACTAATTCCACCTCCACCGGAGGTAAGACTTGAGTTATTATATATATTATTATTACTAATTTCTGAATAAGCACAATAATTTAAGTAAATTCCACCGCCATGTGATCCTATATTGTTCATTATTGTATTACTAAATATTGTTGTAATTGCATTTTCACAGCTTATACCGCCTGCGCCCATAAAGGATACTCTATTATTAATAATCAGATTATTTAAAATCTTCAGATATGAGTTCTTGCAGAGAATGCCATATCCGTACCCACTTGCATAGCTGAAACCATTTCGTATAGTAAATCCGGCAATAGCAGTTGTACTATCCTCGCCGCTCTCAACTGTAACAACCGTATCGACGAATCACCGTCAATAATTGTTTGAGAAATATAGCTTGTATCGCCTGTAGTTAAAAACAATGAGCCAAGCACAATATTATGCCAATTGAAATTAATATGCTCAACATAAATCCCCGGATGTACTAATACCGTATCGTCGTTGCTTGAGGCATTGATGCCCGCCTGTATCATGGCATAATCAGCCGGCACGTTGATTGTTGCCGCTGAAACCGATGCTGCGGCTATAACTGCAATAGCCATTGTATAAATAAATACTTTGCTCATAATATCCTCCTGCGGTTTTAAATATAAGATAGGAACTTCAATATATTAAATAAAAAGGAAATACTAAGGTTTCAGGAGTTTCCCCATTTTTTTTATACAATCGTAGGTCGGATTCTCCGCCTTAGGCGGACGAACAAGAAACCCGACACCTTTCGCAGCAATATGCCGCCCTTTCCCTTAGCAAATCACCTGTCACTGTCCAAAATGTCGGGTTTCTCCCTCCGGTCGGAACCCGACCTGCTAAAAATCGCTAAAAGTTTCCCCGTTTTTTCAAAAACTATGATTTCCACTTATTGAAAATGTTAACCCTATGAAACATACTATACTATAAAGATTTTACCGGAATTTTCGGGGAAACTCCTGCAAGGTTTGTCAAGCTAAATTGAAAAGTTGCATACTTGTAAAAACAACCCAAAGAGGCAGGAATCGTACATCTGCTAATTTTAGCATATACTAACTCGTCTACAAACGCGAGGCTAAAAGCTTGAGGAACAATCCGACATCGGTTACAATTCCGATAGTCTGTTTTGAGCCGCGGTCGGCAAGCTTGGTAACAACCGAGGGGTTAATATCAACACATATAGTCTTTATCCAGGCCGGAATCATATTGCCAGTGGCGATAGAATGAAGCATCGTGGAAAGCATTATCACCATATCAACGCTCTTAAGAGCCCGGCTATATGCCGCTTGAGCCTTGACCATATCGTTAATAGTCTCCGGCAGGGGACCGTCATCCCGAAGCGACCCGGCCAGGACGAAGGGAATATTATGCTTAATGCAGGTGTGCATAATGCCGGATTTGAGCGCCCCGGCTTTCACCATTTTTTTAATTGAGCCATGTTTGTATACCTGATTGATTGCCATGATATGATTCTTATGGCCGCCCTCCACCTGCTTGCCGGTGTTTGTATCGACGCCCAGCGAGGTGCCGTATAATGCCTGTTCGATATCATGAACCGCTAAGGCGTTCCCGGAAAGCAGGGCCTGAACGTAGCCCTTTTTAATCAGCTTGGATAAGGCTCCGGCCGCGCCGGTGTGAATTACAACCGGACCGGCGACAACCGCTGTTTTCTTGCCGTTCTTTTTCAGCAATGAGGCTACTCCATCCACAGCCAATTCCACTTTTTTCTCGGAGGATATCTCGGCAGACATAAACTCGAAGTCTTTTCTATCGCGCTGTTTGAATTCCGGCGTTATCTTGATGCCGGTTAGACCGCATACGATTTGGTCGCCTTGGCGAATATCTCTAAGCTTTTTACTTTCGGCGCGGTTTTTCTTTACTACGATTACCGCATCCATTCGCTGGTTGTGAACTTTTCTCCATTTGCTATTCAGATATATTTCCGTAAAATGATTAGTAGTGGAATAAAATCCTTCCGGCGCAACCATGTTTCTATGAGCTTTTTTTAAGAGAACGGGACTATCATCAACAACAAGGCAGCCAAGGCTGTGAAGCTGTTCGATTATATAATCAAGCTGGTCATTAAAAGGAGCCGCTACATTAATTTTTACGCTCGATTCATCGACATTGGTTTTGCCCATCATAAAAGATGTTATCTCGAATTTACCTCCCAAGCCGATGATTTTATCGAGGATATTCGACATGATGCCGGAATCGACTATGTGACCGACTGCGGTAACTTCGCGGCTAAACCAGCGCTTCTTAGAGGAAATTGCCATATGCTTGTTATCGGCGGTCAAATGTGTATAGTTTATAAAAAAGATGGGCTGCAATTATGCGGCTTGTGTGTGTCATCCCAAGGCAGGCAAATATGTTTGTTTTACTAAGTGCTATCTTATAAAGAGCCTGTATTTTTCCCGGGTTGCCTCAAGGAATTTAATGAACTTAATATCCATATAATCAGGGTATGTCCAGGGAAGTTTTTGAAATTGCTGGCCGCTGTAAATTAATGCAACCTCTGCCCAGATGCCCTCATTTAGATATATCCTATGCGAGAAATTTTTTGTTGAGGCTAAAACCAGTTTAGATGTTTCGAGATAACCGGGATCGAGATTTATCCGGCGTTTACCATTTTTCTTGAATATCTTTTCGATATCGATAGTCGTTAGCTTAGCTAACCAGAGATCCTGTGGTTTAAACAGCCGTTCAAAACTAACCAGCATCTTTTGCAAGTCCGTTCCCATCTCAGAATCGTAATAATCCGTATGATTGAAATTTATTATTTCAGATTTACTCTCAATTATACCAAAGGTATTTTCAAGCGCGGTTAATATGTTTTCTATATCAACAGATGGCGCGAATGTTACAGCGCAAATAAGCTTTACAGGAACAGGAGCCTTATCAATCATTTTTTTTCTCTGTACTCAGACCTTTGCAGGCTTTTATGCATAAACCGCAAATCATAACTCCTACACCGCGGCGTTTCTCGAACTGTTTTAAAAGATTATAACAAGCCTGACCGTCAAATTCATCTATTCCCTCAATCATAATGGCATTAGCAGGACAGGCGGCTACACAGGCTTTGCATTTGCCGCAGTCCATATCAAGCGGGGAATCGGTAGTCAGCGGCATATCGGTCATTACGCTGGCTAAACGTACAGCCGCGCCGTATTCGGGATGCACTAAAAGCCCGCTGCGGCCAAGAAAGCCAAGACCTGCCTGCATGGCGGCATGCCGATGCGACAAATGCGCGTATGGCTTTTCCCATCCGGTAAGAACGCTTGCCGGAATAGGCAAAGCCTCATAACCTTGTTTGTTTAGATATTGGCAAAGACTGAATATTATATCATCAAGCTTGAAATTTGCGGTCTTGTAATGATGTTTGTAGATTATATTAGGACCATTGGTCAAACTATCGAATATCTTACGCTGAACGCGAACGGCAATACTTACTGTGAAAGGAAGTGAATGAGCAGCTTCTTTTATCTCCCGATGAATATAATCGGTTAGTTTTGATGTTTCAGTTACACCGAATAAATCTGCGCCAAACTTTTTTGCCTGTTGGCTGAGTTTTAAATAATTATCCATGCTTGGAAAATAATAACTTAGTCTATTTTTGTCAATAGCCTGACTCCAGGAGTTTCCCCGTTTTTTTCTTATTCAATTGTAGGTCAGGTTCCGACTCGCCGAAGGCGAGGAGAAACCCGACACTTCTCGCAGTTATATAAATATCTTTCCTTAGCAAATAGCATATC
>JAGGSN010000013.1 GCA_021159005.1 Candidatus Zixiibacteriota bacterium
TGCTGCATATCAACAAAACTGTTTATCAAATTATGCGTTAACTGTCAAAGCCGGGTTTAAAGATATCCGCGCATTATTATGGAATTATTTTACATCTATTTGCCTGCTAATGCAGCTAAAATATAGGATAATGTTTTTGTCAACAGTCCGGGGCACACGAGGACGTGTGCCGCCCACATGGGACAATAAACGTGAAATAATCAGCGGTTTGCCGGTTTCCATTTATTAATATTTGAAGCTGTTTCAGCTATTTATTATTTATTCAATTGATACGCCAATAAAATCCCCTGCAATGTCAATGTCGGATCGACTTTCTGAATCCGAGTCGAGTGCGGCGCAAATTTCTCGGCAAAACCGCCAGTGGCGATTATTTTAACATCACCTTCACCAAGCTCCTCTATGGTTTTTTCCGCTATATAATCTATCTGCCCCAAAGTGCCGTAGAAAATACCCGCTCTCATCGCCTCGGTTGAATTAGAGCCGATACATTTTTCGGGTTTCTTCAGCTGAATCGGGAATAGCCGGGAAGCCCTGCGGAATAATTCCGCTGAGGAGGTAGATACTCCGGGAGCGATGGCGCCGCCGATATAATTGCCATCCGCGTTTATAACATCAAAAGTAGTAGCTGTGCCAAAGTCTATTACTATTGAAGGGCAGCCATAGAGGGTTTTAGCCGCGATTGCATTAGCCAGCCTGTCAGGACCAACCTGCTCCGGCTGGTCAACTTCGATTTTAAGCCCCAGCTCAGTTTTATAGTCTAAAATCCAGGCATCGATATTGAAATATTTCTTAGCCATCTCTATGTATTTCTGAGTCAGGTCAGGTACTACCGAACAGATAGCTATTCCCTCAACCGGAATTTCGGCATTATGATGTATCCTGACAAGCTGGAAAATTTTCAAACCGATATCATCCGATGTTGCTGATATGCCGGTTTCCCCGCTGGTTTGGGCAATCCTGTAGAATCCCGTGAATTTATCAGCCTCGTTAATTCCCACCGTGGTAGTGGTATTGCCAATATCAATTGCTATTATCATTTTTTATACCGCCTATTTTGCCATTGTTAATATAAAATTTAGCAACCTTATTGTTGTTAAATTTATACTCGCCGGCTGTTGCCATAAATACCTGGTTGTAATTCGATAGTATTTTTATCAAAGCCTGACTTTTATCAGCATCAAGTTCGGCAAACACCTCATCGAGTATTAAGGTTGCCGGTTCCTCTTTAATGCGGGATAGATAATCGGCGGCAGCCAGTTTCATAGCTATCATGGCGCATCTTTTCTGCCCGCGCGAGCCAAAATGTCGTATGGATTTACTCCTTAGATTAATTTCCAACCTGTCTCGATGCGGACCAACTAAAGTTAAGCCAGCCCTTGTTTCCCTTGATTTATAACTTTCGAGAAGCTTTATAATCGATTTCCTCAAATCATCTTCATCGGTATTGATTTTGGGTCTGTAATATAAATCAAGCTTTGATTCGCTGTCAAAACCATTATAATAATCACTCACAGCTTTCTCGATAGATTCAACAAAGTTCTTCCTGGCGCCGACTATCCTTGCTCCATGCTCAACAAGCAGATTGTTCCAAGCCTCAAGCTGCTTTTCGCCATCCTTGACAACAAGTATTTCTTTTAAAAGTTTATTCCTTTGCAGGACGATTTTTCGGTAGGCTATTAAATCATCCAGATAGCTTTTGCTGTATTGTGAGATATACAAATCGAGAAACTGACGGTGAAATGAGGCCGGACCAGCGGTCAGTTCGATTTCTTCCGGGAATATAAAAACCGTTGGCGATGTTCCTACGAGTTCGCTTTGTTTTAATACTTGATAGCCATCGGCGATAATCTTTTTTCTGCCGTCGGAGGCTATTCTAATAGTGATTTCGACTTTTTTTTTTGAGAGGCAATCATGGCTGTAATCTCAGCCATTGTTCTATCGAAACCGACCATTGCCTTATCCTCGGCTCCCCGGCATGATTTGCCAAGCGAGAATAACCCCAGCGCCTCAAGAAGATTGGTTTTACCGGCTCCGTTGGGACCATAAAAAAGATTTATCCCTTTGGGAAATTCCAGCTTTACGCCGGTGATATTGCGGAAGCCCTCTATGTGAAGGTTTGTTATCATGTTATAGCGAAGTTTTTATGTCTTCTACCTCTACTCCATCAATCTCAGCGGCATTATCAAAAACAGGTTGGTTTCGTTCTCG
>JAGGSN010000014.1 GCA_021159005.1 Candidatus Zixiibacteriota bacterium
TTGACTAAGCTAACTGAACGAGAATTACTTGTCGCACATACTGTTAAGATAGAAACTCTGTCTAATATTATGCGGGACACGAGGGACGATTTAAACAGGCATTACCGACAGCTTGATAAGAAGGTAGACTGGAAAAATTTTAAGTGGCTTATAGGGCTTATCATCACCGGAGTCCTTGGCCTCGCGGGGTACGCTAATGTACTTGATGCTAAGGTAGCGAAAAATACTCAAGAGATAGCGGTGCATATGGGGGCTAAGCGATGAAAAAGATCTACGATATATCAAAAACGGTTACAAGTCTAGCAGAAGTCATTGAGTATAGTCTTAGCGGGTATAACCCGGGGACTTCACGAGTACCAATTTCAGTTACAGAACTTGAGGAAAAAAGCATATCTTTAGGTGATCTTGTTGCGGACTTAATTGATATGCTGAAGGATAAAAGATATGATAACTAAATCAATGCCAGTAGGTACGTTTGAGAATAAGAAGCTATTCACATTAACGGAGCCATTTTGGTTTTATTCAAGCGTATTAGGATTGTGGGTAAAAATTCCAGTAGGGTTCACCTGTGATCTTGAGTCGATACCTTTGATCAGGGGGCTTTGCCGTACAGGGGGGCTGATACACGACTATCTGTGCCGAACTGATTCTGATCCTATAGTCACAAAGAAGCAGGCAGCGGATGTTTACCGGGAGACTTTAAGGTACTTCGGACATCCAGCATGGAAGATCCGTATTAAATACTGGACTGTTCGTTGGGCTTGGGGTTATTTTCATAAAAAAATAATATAGTACCTTACGCTGTCTGTAAATTTACAGACAGCGCACAAGGGCTCATGCCGCCCTTCCTATTGCAGTTGGTACGATATACCCCTGGGCTTCTTGATAGACCCTTGACACCATTGCGGCATCTGTGATGCTATACGCCGGATGCCGCACTTTCACATACAAAACCGGCTTGCCTTGTTCAATGGCGATATTGTTATTTACCCTTCCCTTTGTAAGAGCCGGATGCGGAACATACCCTATGTCCTTCAGCATCTCGCGGCGTCGATTGACCGGCAGTTTCATATGTAGCTCTTTTAACAGAGCGTTGAAAGCCAGAGACGATATCCACCCTCCGGTAAATCCGGTTTTACCGGACTCTACAGCATCTATTATATCCTGCTCTATTAACCCCAGCGAATTGATCAGCACAGCGGGTGTGCTTGTCGTATCAGGGGCCCTGTGGCAATTCTTAGCCGGGTTAAACTTCTCCGGTATTTTATAAGTGTGCAAGTACTCATTAACTATAGCGAACCCGTCGGCCCTCCCCCAGTTAAATAACTCAGGAAAGTAAGTTCCGCCCATCCCGGATGCGATCAGATCCTCTGGTTCCTGTTGCGCAGTATAGAATATGCAAAACTTTCTGTCCCGGCGCGTCTTTTGAACCGCATCTTTAGGGTTCGTGAACATTAAAAAATTGGCCCTGTTGTCTCCTGTTATCTGATCTTGCCCTTTGGCCTGCATTGGTATGCGGCGATTAGCAATGAGCCAACCTAAAGTCTTGATGATATCCATCTTCCCCTGGGTATGCACCTCTTCAACTATCACGAGTAGTTTCCGGCATACCCAGGAATTAAAAACATTCCCGATGTCCTTCGGATCAAGGCTGTGTGTATATTTTTCCCCAACAGCGTGCGTGAGGCACGC
>JAGGSN010000015.1 GCA_021159005.1 Candidatus Zixiibacteriota bacterium
ATCATTCATGCACCAGCAAGTTGGCATAAGCAAAGTAAGCGTTAAACCCGACATTTATGAGTATTGCACTTAACCCACCCCGCAGTAGCGGGGATGGGGCACCCGGCTCAACTGTTTTTTGTAACATAGTTACTACTCGAAATCGTTATAAAGTTTCCCCAATTTCTCTATTTTTTTATAACCATCATCTGTTTTTTTATGTATAATATCAATATGCCAAACGATTACCGCAAATATCTCGACCCCGCCATAGTAAGCAAGCTTGCCGGAATGGAACTCAAAGCCCGTTTAGTGGTCGAGGGGTTTATCGTGGGGCTTCACAAAAGCCCCTATCACGGTTTTTCTGTCGAGTTTGCCGAACACCGTCAGTATATGCCCGGCGATGAGGTCAAGCATATCGATTGGAAAGTTTACGGCAAATCCGACCGCTTTTATATCAAGCAATTCGAGGAGGAAACTAATCTCAAGGGATATATCCTTTTGGATGCCTCCGCCTCGATGGGCTATAAATCCGGCGATATAAGCAAGCTCGAGTATGGCTCATATCTGGCGGCGGCGTTGTCATACCTGATGCTCCGTCAGCAGGATGCCCCCGGCCTTCTGGTTTATGATAAGAAAATCAGGTCATATATTCCGCCTAAAGGCGCCTCGTCGCATATCAATAATATATTAAAAGAGCTGAGCAGAATCGAACCCTCGGAAAAAACCGATGCGGCAATGGCTTTCCATGAGTTAGCCGACCGCACTAAACGCCGCGGTCTGATAATTGTCATCTCCGACTTATTCGATGACCCGGAAAAAATGCTCATGGGCCTAAAACATTTCCGTCACCGTCATCATGAGGTTATTGTGTTCCAGATACTTGATCCGTATGAAAGGCAGTTTAAATATAAGGCGGAAGCGCGGTTTAAGGATATGGAGACGGGGCAGCTGCTTCTGACTAACCCTCATCAGATAAGGCAGGAATATATCGAACGGTTGGAGAAATTTATCGAGTATTTCTCCCGTTCATGCCGCGATTCGCTAATAGATTACCATCTGCTGGATACCTCGGTGCCGTTTGATAAGGCATTGTTCGGATACCTTGCGAAAAGGGCAAAGCTGGGGTAAAGCTTGGTCACATGTTCATATTTTAGGACAGCAACATAAGCATGTCATAGAACATATTTTCTTTTTGCAATCTTATCTGATTAACTACAAATAGATTATAAGAAATTCCGAAATTTAGGCAGTCTGTTTTGACTGGTTTTTACTCTTTTTCAAAATCACAAAATGCTAAAGGATATTTGAACTTATAATATTTGGGAATATTTTGAGCCTGCGATTGTATATAGATTAGCACGTCCGGTTGGCCGCCGGATAATGTATTTTCAATTTCTATGAATTTGAAAAGGAACAGGTCGATGAAGTTGTCTCAATCAACTAAAAATATGCCCCTAAGATTTCATTGCGAGCAGAGAGGCGAAAAAGCCCACCTGCAACTACCTCAAAATCGCTTCTTCCGCGTAGAGTGGACTCGCAATGAATTCATAAATATATTCTTGGTCTATTATCCTTACAATAAAATAATAATTTCAGGCCATCAGATTTTATAAATAGCTGTAAATAAGGCCGCAGGCTAATCTGAGTTCTGAAATAAATGGGGAAATCCTGTAGAAATTCTCCCTTGAATAAAACATTCATATCTATTAACTTCTATTTAAAACATTGGCGTATATCTTTTGCGCCAACTGTAAAAATTAAATTGAACCTTTTACAGGAGGTGCAAATACCCTACTTGGGCGAAACCCTTTCTCTTCTTACTGCCATAGTATGGGCTTTTGCAGTTATATTATTTAAAAAAAGCGGTGAAACCGTTCATCCGATTGCTTTAAATTCATTTAAAAACCTTTTAGCCGTAGTTCTTTTTATCCCGACTTTATATATTTTTGGTGGAACGTACTTAGGTAAAGCGCCGGTTAATGATATTTTATTATTGCTATTAAGCGGCGCGCTGGGTATCGGCATAGCCGACACATTGTTTTTCAAATGTTTAAATAAGCTGGGCGCAGGCATGACCGCTATTATAGATTGCTTTTATAGTCCGTTTATAATTGTCCTTTCCATAATCTTTTTAGGCGAGAGTTTGACAGCGATTCAAGTTTTTGGCGTTGTGTTAATTATCTCAGCGGTTCTGACCGCAACGCATCCTAAAGGCAGGGGCGATATCAACCGCAATGATTTATTATGGGGAATTATTTGGGGAATATTATCTATAGCATCAAACGCCATTGGGCTTGTGATGATTAAACCGATTCTGGAATATTCGCCGCTTCTCTGGGCTGTCGAGGTTCGCTTGATAGGAGGCGTTATTATACTAATGCTGGTTTTATTATTTCATCCGCTGAGACGGAAGATAATTTTATCGCTATATTCTTCAAAAAGCTGGCGTTATACGATATCAAGTTCGTTTTTTGGTACCTATCTGGCGATGCTGTTGTGGCTGGCGGGCATGAAGTTTACTCAAGCTTCGATTGCCGCGGCTTTGAATCAGACCAGTAATATTTTCATATTCATTTTTGCCGCTTTTATTTTGAAAGAAAAAATCAATCTTCAACGAACGATTGCTATCATTGTGGCAGTTATTGGTGTGTTTATTGTAACATTTGCTTGATTAACCCTGATTTTGACCACAAATTTTGTAGTCGAACTACAAATAAATTATAAATTTATACGGAATTCCTCTGGTTGCCAAGCACGGACGTGCCTTGGGGCGAGGACGTACACCAGCCTCAACACTCTCCATCCAATGACACATTTACACCCCTTAAACTAAGCGGCTTGCGATTGATAGCTGTCGATAGCTTATATCGTTGTCGGCATACCCATCAAAGGCCATATAAACCAGACAAAAAATGCTAATACAATCATAAGCATAATGCTGGCGGGAATACCCGCAACAAAGAATTCTCCGCTTGTAAATTGCCGGCTTTCATAGGCGATAGCATTAGGAGCCGCTCCCACTAAAAACAGAAAAGGCATACCGGCAGTAGTCAGTGCTGCAAATAAAACGACTTCCGGGGCAACGCCGAGGTAGGGAGCGATAACGAAAGCAACCGGCAGTGAAATAGCAATTGCGGCTACATTCATTATCAGATTGGTCATAATAAGAACGAATAGGGCAATACCAAGAACGAAAATAAACCAGTTGGCATCTTTAAAGACGGCAAGCCATTCGATAGCCAGCCAGCTTGCCGCGCCTGTTTGCCATAGGCAGAAGCCTATGCTCATAGCGCCGCCGAAAAGCAGTATGATATTCCAGGGTATTTTCTCAAGATCATCGATTTTAAGAATCTTGAGAAGAAAGAACAACATAGTTGCAGTCAATAATATTGCGCTTTTGTTTAATTGACCGAGAGCAGGGACAAACGACCGCAAGCTTAATACTATAATAGCGGAAAAAACTATCACTAAAGTAAAAATTTCAGTTCGGCTGATTTTACCCAGATTATCGCTTAGAGCTTTTGCCCTTTTATGCAAGCCCGGTATCGTTTTATGTTCCGGCTTAAAAAACACCATGAAAAATCCCCACAATAATAATACCATCACTATGCCAATTGGAGCCATATAGTAAGTTAACTCGAAAAACGATATTTCACTGCCGGTAATATCTCTAAAGAATCCGAGAGCTACAGCGCCGCGAGCAGCCCCAAGCAAAGTAATAATGCTGCCGGCGCCGGCAACAAATGCCATGCCAATAAAAAGCCCTTTGCCGAACTTCGTAGGTTTCTGGTCTTCGCTATATAGCGAGTAAATAGCCATCAACAGAGGATAAATAGCTGCCGCAACAGCTGTATGAGCCATAATCAGGGTTAATCCTGCAGTCATTAAAAAACAGCCCAAATAAATCATATTTGTTCGCTCACCAACCATCATCAGCATTTTATATGCCATTCGTTTTGTTAGTCCGGTTTTTGAGAAGGCATTTCCTATTACAATTGAGCCTATAATAAACCACACCGAGGGATCCATAAAATCGCTAAAAGCTGTTTTTGCCGGTCTGATTAAAAACAGCGCCTGAATAACGCCAACACCAATGCTTGTTACGCCAATCGGAATAACCTCAAAAACCCACCACGTTGCTGTCAATAAAAATAATCCAAGAGCGGCTTTGCCCTCATAAGTGAGGGGGAAATGCTTGCCTGATGGATCAATAGCATCCGGCCATTCGGGAGAAAAATACACTATACAGAACAAGGCAAGACCAAGGAAAATAAAAAATAGCCTTTTCCAGTCAATTTGACGTACCTTTGTAGCCAGGTCGAGTTCATGCGGCATCTCGATTGAATCGCTCGGATTAGAAGCTCCTTCGTTCTGGCTGTAAAATTTTTCCAACATAAAGCTTAATCTTCCGTAGATGATTCGGGATATTGATTTACGCCTAAATGTTTAGCCACATGATAAAAAACTCCAACGCTTCGCACTACACCTACCACTTTACCATCTTTTGTAACAGGCAGAAGGGCTAAATTTTTACTGACCATCAAGTACATAATTTTTGATATATGATCATCAACATCTACAGTTGCGGCTATGGGAATCATTACATCGCTAACGGGTCGTTGGGCAGTTTCTTTCATCTTATGATCGATTCCAGCAAATGAAATCTCTGCCAAATTGGGATCAATCTCCATATCAGGTAATATATTCTGATAATTTAATGGTTTGTTTTGCAAAAATTCAGGCTCAAGACCCCTGAAAATATCTCTTCGACGCACCAACCCTAATATTTGGTATTTTTCATCAAATACCAATAGCACTCGCGGAAGAGATTTGCGGCCGAAAACTTCCAGTGATGCTTTCTCAAATTCGATTATCGCCTGTAGAAGAGTGTAGTTATGTTGTATATGAGGATACTTCTCGATAGGAATCATTATTCCACCGGCGGTTTTTGTATCCATATTTTTTCCCTTTTTAATATTTTAATGTTATTTGGTTCGCTAATACCGACTTAGTTTTCTTGGAATTGTTTCAGCAATTTACAACCAGATTTTTCTATACCTCCGGCTAATTGAATTCACCCTGATAATTCAAATTGCGCTTAAGGTAACATTTCTTTTCTAAAAGCGCAATAAGATGTTTTTAGAAGTTTGGAAAAGTAAGGGACATGGTGTTTCTCTGTCAACCTACTAATCTTTAGGATATCCGCTGATTGCAGATATCCCGTTTGGCATCTGTTGTGAAGTTATTGCTGCATCAGCTATCCCGAAATATTCATAAAATCAATTTTTTTTACAAATCTTTTTTAATCTCATGGACAATAATATGATAGAAACAATATCGGGAATCAATTAAGAATGAAGAGTGTTTTTGCGCTGTTAAAAGCTATCTTGCCTGTTAGAAGTTGCCTTGTGTTGTCGGAAGTTGCTTCCGACAATTCTGGTAGAAGAGTCCGCCTATATTGGATTAAAATTTATGAACAATACGGACTATAAAAAAATAGCGCCGTCTTTGAAGGCAGCGCTATTCTTGAGATTCATTTCCTTACAAATTGCTATTTCAGCAAATTGAATTTCTCGGTAACTTTCTTTTGGCCATCCACTATCAGGCTGTAGAAATATATGCCGGTCGATATTTCGCTGGCATCATAGTTAGCAGTGTGAATCTGATTGTTCTGCAAATAACCCATCTCCAGTTTATCAACACTTCTGCCCAAGACATCATAAATATCTATGGTAACATTACCGCTTTCCTTAAGTGAGAAAGCAATAGTTGTCTGAGCGTTGAATGGATTGGGGTAGTTGGTCAGCATATCAATTTTGGTTGGCACAGCTTCAACTTGCTCATCAACGGAGGTTCTCAGCAGCAGATTTCTGGCCAAGTCGTAACCGTTTAAAGTAGCATCCTGATATGAGATAAGGTCGCCGTCGAAAGAATTGGCCCATAAAAATACGCAATTGTCGCCGTTAGCGGAAACACCCTGAATTGAAAGCCAGCCCTCTAATTGAGAACAGGTTTCATCAAGTTCGGCATTCCATTCGATTAATTCATAAGCACCGCCGTAATAAATGCCGGTGCTGACTCTTTCAGGCTGGATAGTATATACGGCTACGGGATTATTAATATCAGGCATAGTTGAGCCGTTATCAGGATAGAAAATTATGCTGAAGGTCATAGGATCTTCAGTGCACTCAGCCCAGCCGGAATTATAGGCTAAGTCGAGGCCGTAGAACTGGACAATGTCAATTTCATGGTCGCAAATGTAATTGTCATAGACAACATACGGGCCAAGTTCGACATCGCTGGTAGCAAAGGTCCAATCGCCATTAGGACCAACAGCTTCCTGTTCGCATTCCGGCTGGGGCGGAGGCTCGGCTTCTGAAACAGATACATTATCAATGTACCATTCATCGCAATAGTTGCCGGTATAATGGAAAGCAAAAGTAACCGCTACGCCGCGATAAGCCGCCAAATCAATGGCGGTGTTTGCCCATGAGCCAGGGGCTACGCCTTCATACAGCTGTGTCCAAGATGTGGTTGACGGGTCGCCTGTGAAGTTCTCTGTAATCAACACTTCATGCAATTCATACCAGCTTGGCCAGACATCTCTCTGGTCAAAATTAAAAGCGATATCATCGATATCAGGAACTATATAGCTGCCGTTGGAAACCAAATATGAGTTGTTGTCGCTTTCATAATCATCAAAAAATGCGCATCCGGCTGGATTTCCATCTGTGCCTATCCAGATAAAATTATCACCTGAAACTGCATAACTGGTGAACTCACCGAGGTTAGTATCGAATGTTTCTTCGCCGGTGAAATCCTGAATATCATTAACTGCCGGCTGTTCCGGGTTATTCGGATTTGCGCCTTTAACCGAATTATAAGTATTAGAAATACTCCTGTCGCTGTCGACATAACCATTATCGGCTAAAGCAATACCGCAAAGAAACATAACACTAATAATAATTGAAAAAATTCTCATTTTACTACTTCTCCTTTTACTTTATTTAATGATAAAAACTAAAAATTTCAATTTTTAGGCTGTTGCCTCCTTTCTTTGTTATGTAATATGTTAAAAATTTTATATTTAGTTAACTTTTAAAATTCCTTCTAAGTTCTTATTATTCATGCTTAAAGCTGCTTCGCTAAAAAAATCACAGCATTTAAATAAAATATTTCATTTCCAAAGTCAACAAGTATTTAAATCATGCAATATTAATGACTTCCCTGAATATTTATCTCTACAAACATACAAACATTACATGTCTTTTCCAAAATGCCGAGTCTCATTTTCATGTTTAATGTTAAATGCAAAAGGTTTGCCATGATGATATAAAAATGGAGACAACGAAAAATAGTTGTAACATATAATAATATAATGTTTTACGCTACTTGCCTTGTGATACCTCAAATAGATAACATCATTATATATGTGAAATCATTTGCAGATATATAGCAAGTTATCCCTGAATTAATAAAAAGGGCGTATTAAATTATATCAACTCACTCACCAAACGCTATACGTTTGATAGTAGTGACTAGTAAATAGTAGAGGCTTTTTTAAAAAAAATTATTAACAGTCATCGCGAGTTCGTCATAGCGGACGACGAAGCGATTCTTATAACCGTATAGATTATTTCGTAAGCTAAGGCGAACTTGTAATGACATAAATGAAAACACTACTGTCCGTTTTTTTATCCGCCTTAGGCGGATGCTATATAATCCGGCCGAAAAAACGCTTCGGGTTTATTCCTTTTGTCCGCCTTAGACGGATGCTATAATGATGTCATTCCCACACTGCCCGCTTCATTCCCAACACCGTCCGCGTCATTCCCAACACTGTCCGCGTCATTCCCAACTTGATTGGGAATCCAGAGATTGCTCATACTGACAGCTCCTGCCTGCCGACGCCCGCCTGTCTGCGGACACGGGGCACGGTATTTTTGTTATCCGCCATTGGTTTAGCAAATAGCCCCGTCCGCCGCTGGAGGATTCCCGGATTCCCCCGCCGCGGCGGGGGAATGACGCAAATGGGTAATCATCAAATTAAAATCAATTACTAAAATCTTAGCTCGAAATATTTAACAAAATAAAAGATGAAGTGCCGATGTTTATCGGAGTTGCCCAACATCCCGCTGCTCTATGGGTTATGAAATAAGCAAGTTTCGATTGTTGGGTATTATTTTAAGAATTCTATAAAAAAGGCCGGACAGTAGTGAAATGAAAATATTAATAAGAATAATATTTTTACATTTTTGCAAGAGGTTCAGTCACTATGTTAATTTTAAAGCAATCCTCTCATCATTTTTTTATTTACATTGCTATGATAATTTAATATCATGGATTCCAATTGTTTGCCGCTTATTTTTTGAAGCTGATATTCTTTGGGAGAGTTTTTCGGTTGTTAAACACAACAAGCCAACTTAAAAAGATGAATCAAACTACTGAGAACCAAAAGGTTAATATAAAGCAAAAGTTTTTTAGCTTTAATACATTGGCGGCTTTTCTCGCCGCGGTGATTATCATATACATATTTATAACCAGGTTCGATTTTACTGAATCTATTGCAATAATAGGAAACTCCGATTTCAAATATATTATTATCGGAATAATTTTCTTTTATGGATTTATCCCTCTGCGTGGTTATCGCTGGCGGGCATTTTTAAAAGAATCAAATATTTACCTGCCGACATTTGAATTGACCCGTTTATATTTTCTGTCATTTTTTGTAAATTCAATTCTTCCGGCAAGAATAGGGGATATTTACAGAGCGTATCTTCTGAAGAAAAACAGAAGCGTATCATTTCTGCAATCATTGGGTGTGCTTTTTTCCGAACGAGTATTTGATTTGGCTTCAACTGCGCTGCTTGTTCTTTTGGGCGGTGTCTTTTATCTCGATATGGTCGCCTCGCCTGAAATTCGCAATTATATTATTACCGGTCTGGTGGTAATTAGCGGAGTAGTGTTATTATTTATTATATTTTCATGGCGGTCAAAATGGCTTATTCGTTTCCTGCCGGAGAAATTTCGCGATCATTATGAAGCATTTACAAAGGGGCTATTGAAATCGCCCTCATCAATCCCGAATCTGCTTGGCCAGAGTATGGCAGTCTGGCTTTCTGAGGCGGCTCGGTTTTATTTTGTAGCATGGGCGCTTGACTGCAGAATCGATATTATGATGGCTATTTTCATATCTCAAACAGCTTTAGTATTGATGAGTTTGCCTATTACGCCGGCGGGCTTGGGCATAGTCGAGTTATTTATGTTTGCGGCGTTAACGCCGGCTGGATTTACAAAAGAACAAACGGCGGCAATTATTATCGCAGATAGGTTGATTAGTTACTGGTCAGTTATTATATTGGGAGGATTACATTATATTTTTTCGGCGAGGTATCGATGAAGAACATTTTAGTTTGTATTCCGACATACAATGAAAAAGAAAATATAAGTAAGATAATAGATACAGTTCTTAAACAGGGTGATGATATTGAAATTTTAATAATTGATGATAATTCTCCCGATGGGACAGGTGATATTGTCGAATCAATCAAATCGAAAATTAAGCGCGTTCATTTATTGCGTCGCCCCGGAAAAATGGGGCTGGGTACGGCATATATAGATGGTTTCAAATATGGGCTTTCGCAGCCTAATATAGGCTTTTTAATGGAGATGGATGCTGATTTTTCACATGATCCTGAAAATATCAAGCTATTCAGGGAGGGTATCAAGGAAGCCGATCTCGTAATTGGTTCGAGATATATTAATGGCATAAGTATTGTAAATTGGCCGATGTCGCGGCTGTTGTTATCATATTTCGCCGCTGTTTATGTTCGTTTTATAACCAGACTGCCGGTAATGGACCCAACGGGCGGTTTTAAATGCTTCCGGCGCGAGGTTCTCGAATCATTAGAGCTGGATAAAATAAAATCTAATGGTTACTGTTTCCAGGTGGAGATGAATTTTTTCGTGTGGCGAGCGGGTTTTAAAATCAAGGAAGTTCCAATCATTTTTATTGACCGGCAATCAGGAACCTCAAAAATGTCAAAAAATATCGTTTATGAAGCTGTCTGGGGGGTATGGAGATTATTTTTCAAAAAACTTTTCGGTGGAGATAAAAAAATAATAAAGCAAAAATAAATCACATAGATTCTTGCAATTTGGGAATTGAATATTTATATTGAGCAAAAGATGTAAATGGAGAAAAGGAGATAGTAATGAAAAAGCTTATGTTAGCAGCAATATTATTATTAGCAATCACGATGCCAGCCTCAGGACAGGAATTTTGGAATCTAAGGATTTCTGTTCATGGTTCATATTCAGAACCAGGCGATGCTTACTCAAGGCCAGCGGGCATTGGGGCAAGATTCTTATTAGGAAAGCCCGGTGGAAATTTCGATATGGGATTTGAGGTTGAAAAATGGTTCAGAACATACGACCGCTATGATGCTACGATGGATTCCCTTGATGGTATCCCGGATGGTATTCCAAGTGGGAAAACAACCGCGGAAAATAAGCAATCTGGTTTGGGTTTCTCGGCAATGTTTCGCTATCAATTTTTAAACCTGTCATCCAATAATTTATATACTGGTGCTGGCGGCGGTTTTTATTTTATACAATCAAAACGGGAAGAAGCTCGAGCAAACGATCAAACAGGTTTGTGGGAAGTTGTTTATGTTGACAACTACCTTGAAACTAAAGGGCATGTTTTTGGCATAGCCGGAATCGAAAGAAATCTATCCGGTCAATTTGATATTTTCCTTGAGGGCAAGTTTACATATGTTTTCGACGCTTATATCAAAAAGAATGAAGAAATCAACGGTGATACTCAAGAGATAAAAGTTGATATATGGGATGACCCTTATATGATTAGCGGACTTCTTGGTATAAGATACAATTTCTAAGAGAATTTTAATATCATTATAAAGCCGCCTTTCGGGGCGGTTTTTTTTATCCTATATTTACGTAGCAAACACAAGATTTGGGTTTGATAATGACATTATTTAAAATTTCATATTTTACGTGTCTTGCTTTTACGATGATAATATGTTATATATGTTTTCCTGATAAGACACTTTTAACATGGGTAATTTATGGATTATTTCAAAAAAACAAAAATAGCCGGCATTTTAAAACAACCGGATAAAGCAATAGATGATGTCATCGTTATGGGTTGGATACGCACCCGTCGAGATTCAGCCGATTTAACTTTTCTCGAGATTAATGATGGAAGTTGTCTATCTAATCTTCAGATAGTTATCGAAAATCCCGATAAGTTTGCTGATATGGAAAGGGCTAAGCTCGGCGCCTCAATTCGTCTTGAGGGAAAACTAACGCCTGTTCCCGAACGCAAGCACAAGATTGAATTGCATCCGCATGATATTTCTATCATTGGCGAATGTCCGTTAGAATACCCGCTTCAAAAAAAGCGTCATTCGTTTGAATTCCTTCGTGAAATCGCTCATCTGAGGCCGCGCACTAATACTTTCGGAGTGATAAGCAGATTTCGCAGTAAAATCGCTTATGCCATTCATAAGTTCTATCAAGATAGAGGGTTCTATTATGTTCACTCGCCGATTATAACTGCCTCTGATGCTGAAGGCGCTGGCGATTTGTTCAGAGTTACCTCGCTTGATTTGAAAAACCTGCCGTTAATAGATGATAGTATCGATTTCAATCAGGATTTTTTCGCATCCGAGACTTTTCTAACGGTATCCGGCCAGCTTGAGGCGGAGCTTATGGCTACTGCTATCGGGGATGTTTACACATTTGCGCCAACTTTCCGGGCGGAAAATTCGAATACATCCCGTCACTTAGCGGAATTCTGGATGATTGAACCGGAAATGGCTTTTTGTGATTTGTTTGAAAATATGCAATTGGCCAGCGAATTTTTAAAATATATTTTTAGCTATGCTCTTGAGAAATGCTCGGAGGAAATGGATTTTTTCAACAAATGGATAAATAAAGACCGAATTAAAACCCTTGAAAGCGTTATCAACACTGATTTCATACAATGCACTTATGATGAAGCTATCTCAATATTAGTTAAGACAAAAAAGAAGTTCGAGTTCCCTGTTGATTGGGGAGTTGATCTCCAATCGGAGCACGAACGCTACCTGTGCGAGAATCATTTTAAGGCGCCGGTGATGGTTTATAATTATCCCCGTAAAATCAAGGCATTTTATATGCGTGTCAACGATGATGAGAAGACTGTGGCGGCGGTGGATGTTTTAGTGCCGCAAATCGGCGAGATTATCGGCGGCAGTCAGCGTGAGGAACGTCTTGACCAGCTTAAAGACCAGGTGAAATACTTCAACATAAATGAATCGACAGTAGACTGGTATTATGATATAAGGCGTTACGGCACTGTGCCGCATGCCGGTTTCGGATTGGGATTTGCCCGTATGCTGATGTACATGTCGGGCATGAGCAACATCCGGGACGTTATCCCGTTTCCGAGAGCGCCGCGGTCGGCTAAGTTTTAGGAGCGAGATTAATTTATTTGCGTTGGAGATAGTTTCCTATATATTATAATTTATCATCGGGCGGTTAGCTCAGTTGGCTAGAGTACCTGCTTTACACGCAGGGTGTCACTGGTTCGAGTCCAGTACCGCCCATATTTATTTTCCTTGATTGTAACATATTATCTGACAGCCGATTAACATTTTCGTATAATATGGGTGAAATTGTTTATGACCATTGAGTGTCCAAAAAGATCAAGGCGATGGGGAAAGTTTACAAAAGAGGGAAAAATTATTATATCGACGTTAGGTCGAATGGAAAAAGAATCCGTCGAAAAGTAGGACCATCAAAAAAACTAGCAGCTCTTGTTCTTAAGGATGCTGAAATTCAGCTTGCTAAAAACAAATTTGATTTTGATATCATTTCACTACTGTCCGGCCTTTTCAATAGAATTCTCCAATTAATACATAATAGATGAAACTTGCTTAAGCCATAACATATAAAACAATAAGCCGCTATAATATCTTTATAAACACCTGTGTTCTGTATTTTGCTTCAATAGATATTTCCGGAT
>JAGGSN010000016.1 GCA_021159005.1 Candidatus Zixiibacteriota bacterium
TCACTACTGTCCGGCCTTTTGTCCGTCTTAGGCGGATGCTATAATGATGTCATTCCCCCGCCGCGGCGGAGAAACCCGACATTTTGACTTTGACAGAAGATTTGCTAAGGGAAAAAGCCTTATATTGCTGCGAGATGTGTCGGGTTTTTCATTCGTCCGCCTTAGGCGGACTCATTCGGAACCCGACCTGCGGTAAATTAAAAAAATTTTGGGAAACTCCTTCATTCTTGATGTTGACTTAAAACTTTAAATATCCTATATTCCATCGACAAAAATTTTGATTATGGAAAAAAGAGACTTTTACGAAGTGTTGGAAATCCCCAGGGATGCCAGCGAAAATGATATAAAAAAAGCTTACCGCCGCAAAGCGCTTGAATTCCATCCCGACAAGAACCCCGGCGACAAAACCGCCGAGGATAAATTCAAGGAAGCGACGGAAGCTTATGAGGTGTTAAAAGACCAGCAAAAACGTCGTATTTATGACCAATATGGTTATCAGGGATTATCAAGCGGCGGTTTTGGGGGAGCCAATGGCTTCGGGTTTGATTTAAGCGATGCTTTGCGGGCATTCATGAGAGACTTTGGCGGCGGTTTCGGGTTTGAAAGCATCTTTGGTGATGCCAATGCCAGAGGTCATCGCCGCGGCCCTCAAAAAGGCCGCGACCTTCAGGTAAAGTTGGAATTAACCTTAGAGGAAATAGCCTCGGGCGTAGAAAAATCGATTAAGGTTAAACATCTGGTAACTTGCGATCGCTGTAATGGTACCGGGCGTGAAAGAGGAACCAGCGAAAAACCGTGTCCTCGATGCAATGGCAGCGGCCAGCAGAAAACAGTATCCCGCTCATTGTTCGGCCAGTTTGTTAATGTTACTGTTTGCCCCTATTGCAATGGCACAGGCAGTATCATCGAAAAACCATGCCTTGAGTGCGCCGGTAATGGCCGGGTTAAAGGGCAATCTACTATCAAAGTTAAAATTCCGCCGGGAGTTTCTTCAGGGAATTACATTCCTGTTAGAAATGCCGGTGATGCCGGTCCGCGTGGAGGTGTATCGGGCGATTTGCTTGTAGTAATCGAGGAAAAGGAACACCCTATTTTTACCCGTCATAACGATGACATCTTTATTGAACAGGGAATAAGTTTCTGTCAAGCCGCGCTTGGCGACCAGATTGAGATTGCCTCTCTCGATGGCAAAATCAGTTTAAAAATCCCAGCTGGCGTTCAATCCGGTAAAATTTTTCGACTTAAAGGAAAAGGGATAACTCATCTAAACGGCTATGGCAGAGGTGATCAATTAATAAGAGTTCTTGTTATTACGCCTACCAAACTATCCTCTGATGAGCGGGAATTGTTTAAACAATTGACTAAGCATCAAAAAGCCCATCCGCTCAGAACTGATAAATCTTTCTTTGAGAAACTGCGCGATACCCTTGGTGTATAAAATTTGTCAGTCGAACAATATCAAAAAATAAGCATTGCCTGTAGTAATGATATTATGGAAGCATTCTCGAATTTTCTATTAGAGCGCAATACGGGCGGATTGGTTGTCGATGATGGCAGGCTAAACGGGCATACCGTATTAACAGCATATTTGCCATTGCAAAAAGGCAGTTCGTTTACAACTGAAGAAGTTGAATTATTTTTTGGGCAAGTTCGTTCATATTTCCCCGGTTCTGATTACAAGCTTATTGCGCTTGAGAATATCGAGGCGGAGGATTGGCAGGCAGGCTGGGAAAAATCATTCGTACCTATTCATATTACCGAAAAAATCGTAGTGCGCCCAACTTGGGCAAGTTGTCAGATTCAACCGGGCGAAATTGAAATAGTAATCGATCCCAAAATGGCGTTTGGCACCGGTCATCACGAGACAACAGCCCAATGTCTGATGGCAATAGAAAAGCTTGGAGTCGAGAATAAAAGCGTTTTTGACTATGGCTGCGGCAGTGGGATTCTGGCGATTGCGGCGTATAAAATGGGCGCCCCGAAAGTAATCGCCTGCGATATTGACCCCGAGGCGATTGATTGTGCTCGTGAAAACTTTGCCTTGAATGATGTCGATATAGAACTAATTGAATCCGGTAATTTCATTGCCGAATATCCCTGTGATATTATTGCGGCTAATTTAAGTATCAATCAGATTATCGCCGCTTGTGATAATCTTGATAAGTCTCTTAAATCAAATGGACGCATCATATATTCAGGAATACCTTACTCTGATAAGCAGCGTTTTCTGGATTTTATAGATGGGATACCATATAATATTATCGATGAGATTGCCGGCGATGAATGGATAAGTTATATCGGCATGAAAAAAATATAGAATGAGGCGGCAGACGATAACTGTCGGGTACGGCAGTCCGACAACATGAAGCAAGCATTTGCTATTTTGATATTGATGCGAATGATTTTAAGTGAAGTCAAATGGATATTAAAACCACAAACTTTCTTGTTGACCCTAAGACAATAAATGATAATATTTTGCATCTCGATGAGACCGAATCTCATCACTTAGCGAAAGTCTTTCGGGCTCAAAAGGGTGATATATTTTATGCCATTGATGGCAATGGCAAAAAGTATCGAACGGTTATAAAATCGATAACATTAAAAAAGGTTGTCGGCGAAATCATTAATTCTACTCGTCTGGAAAACGAACCGCTTCTTAAAACAACTCTGGCGGTTGGTTTATGTCGACCCGCAAAAATTGATTACATAATTGAAAAGGGCACAGAGATTGGCATTAATAAATTTATTTTTTTCACGTCTGAAAAGACATTAGCTGAGGATTGCCCTGATAATCGGGCTGTTAGGAAACTATCGCGCTGGCAAAAAATAGCGGTCAGCGCCGCCAAACAATCATTGCGGACTGTCGTGCCGGAAATTATGCCGCCGGTAAGATTGGATGACATCCTGGTTTTTGGCGATGATTATGACACTTCATTGATTGCCGACATGAAATCAGAACCATCACCGCTTGCCGCCTTGATTGATAGCGCAATGCGCGATATATTACTGCTGGTCGGTCCCGAATCCGGCCTTTCCGATATAGAGGTTGATAGGGCTCTAAAAGCGGGATTTAAAGCGGTCAAGCTTGGCCCGAGGCGGCTGAGAGTTGAGACCGCCGCCGTTGTTTTTGCCTCTTTAGTATTGTCAACGGCGGGAGAATTATGACAAACTGTATTTTTTGCGATATCATTGCCCGCAAGATGCCGGCTGATATTATCTATGAGGATAATGATATGCTCGCTTTCGATGATATACACCCCCAGGCGCCAACGCACATTCTGCTTATTCCCAAAGTACATTACATTACTATCGAGGATGCCCCGCCGGAGATACTCGGCAAGTTGATGTCGCAAGCGGCTAAATTGGCTCAAAAGGCGGGCATATCCGAAAAAGGATATCGCACTCTTATAAATTGCCGTGAGCATGGCGGGCAATCGGTTTATCATCTTCATGTTCATTTGCTGGGCGGGCGATGGTTATCCTGGCCGCCGGGATAGGATAAAATATATCATTTTCATATTATCGGGAACGATTCCGTTCCGGCTATCAAGCGCCGTTTAGCATCTTAAAATCTTATCAACCCGGATTATATTTTTGTGCTATCTGAAGTTATTTTGAGCTATCGGAAATTACTTTGAGTTGTCGGAAGTTGCTTCCGACAATTCTGATAGTTATACACTTCTTAATATGTATAGTGTATATATAAACTATACATGTTGTATACATATCAGTCAAACTATATTTGTGATTGGTGTACGTCCTCGTGCACCAGCACTGTTGCGGAAACTAAGGGTAATTATGTAATACATTTCAAGATAATGTCTTAAATCGTCCGCGCCTTATATTCATCAATAACTTCTCTAAATGCCGCTATATGTTCCGGCGTTGTGCCGCAGCATCCGCCAATGATAATTACGCCCTGTCTGCCGATAGGCATGGCAATTTCGATAAGCTCTATAGATTTATCCGCCATAAATTCGGGGGTATCAAGATAAACAGGCATATCATTTTTAAGAACCGGCAAGCCTGCATTCGATTGAATAATCAGGGGAAGCTCTGTATGCTTTTTAAACTCCGCGGCAATTTTAATCATATTATCGATACCGTTGCCGCAATTCGAGCCTATAATATCAGCCCCAGCCTCCTTTAGCCCTTTAGCCGCTTGTTCGATATTAACACCCATAATCGTGAAAAATCCTCTTGGCGTAGAATCAAAAGTCATAGTCGCGCAGACAGGAATAGAGGGCGCTATTGTTTTGCAGGCTTTAATAGCCAGTGCCGCCTCGGCTATATCGGTCATGGTTTCGATGCATATCATATCAAGTCCCTCAGCAGCCAATGCCATTGCCTGCCTTTCAAATCCTTGTTGTATTTCCTCAGGGTTAGTATCGCCATAAGGCAGAAGCAGTTTACCGCATGGTCCCACCGAAGCGGAAATAAATGCTTTATCATCGACAGCATTTCGTACAGCCCGAACAGCGCTGGCGTTAATCTCCTCGGTATTATCATCAAGAGAGTATTGGGCAAGCTTAAGCGGAGAGGCTCCGAATGTATTTGTCTGAATTATATCAGCGCCTGCCTTGAGATAGGCTAAAGCGATTTCTTCAAGGATATCAGGTCTATCGAGGTTAAGTTTTTCAGGACAGTCGCCTGCTTTCAATCCTCTTTGGAACAACATGGTTCCCATAGCGCCATCGGCAAGCAGAATGCGGCGTTCTTGCAAGCAATCAAGCAGACTCGTCATTTCATGCAGCTCCAATAAATGCCTTGACGCTATCGACAGCCTTGATGCCATCGAAACAGTAGGCATCCGCGCCAATTTCTTTGGCATAATCATCAGATACAGGCGCGCCGCCTATAATGAATTTTACTTTGCCATAGATTCCACGCTCTTTAGCCAGCTTGATTACTTTTTTCATTACCGGCATTGTAGTTGTCAGAAGTGCCGACATGCCGATAACATCTGCGTTATTTTCTATAGCCGCCTCGATAAATTTCTCAGGCGCAACATCATTGCCGAGATTGATTATTTCAAACCCCGCTCCCTTAAGCATTATACCCACAAGGTTCTTGCCGATATCATGCAGATCGCCCTGCACCGAGCCTATAACAACTTTGCCTATGGTAGGAATGTCTTCCTTAATCAACAGCGGTTTTAACAAATCCAAACCGGCATACATGGCGCGGGCTGCTAATAAAACATCCGGCAAAAATATCTCATGCGCTTTGAATCTCTTTCCGACAACAGCCATACCGGCTATCAGGCCATCATCAAGAATATCTTTCGTATCAAGTTTGTTATCGATAGCATTTTGGGTAAGCTTAGCTGCTCCATCGGTATCGCCTTTCTGAAGGCATTCGGATAACTGTTTTAAAATTTCCATAATTTCTCCGGTATTTATTTGAATATATTATTGTTCCATTACTTTTTTAATTCTACCCCGGCATGAATGCGTATCGCAATCGCCGCAGAATGGAAAGACATCATCAAATATGAATATCTCTTTACGGCCGGCTATAATCACTCCGCTTATAGACTTCAATGGTTTCATAAGGAAGCTTTCGCCAAGTTCAATGCCTGTTTCTATCGGTTTAAGATACTCAAACAGTTTTTTCTGGGCGTTTATATGCCACCCACAATAACCGGGACTGAAACGCAAAATCCCCATAGCCGGATTTAAACGTCCCTCGGTTTTCAGATAACCGCTATAATAATTTTCAGTAGTTTCAGCGGCTAACTCCGCGCCATAAGAGGCGGCGGAATCAAGCATAGCCCCTGCCGCAAATTCATTTACAGCAAATAGCCGTGAAATTTCAGCGCTTAACTTTTCACCGACAGTAATAGCAAACAAGGCAAAACTATCAGCCGATTGCCAAATCGAATCTAATGGCGTTTCAGGCTCGTTTTGCCCCTCGCCATTATAGATATTCTCGAAATCAAGCTTTGATATCTCCATTAGAATGCCAGCCGGTTCGGAAAGCTTTTTATAAACCGCAATTGCATCCTCAGCCAGCCGCAATATTCTACCATCAACAGATGCGCCTTCAGGTATTCCCTGCCCCTTTAGAACATCAACAGGCGATGGAGTAACATCATTTATCTTAACATCAAGTGTCTTTCTCATCAATCCATCTTCGGCAGGTTATCCATACCAAAACGGCGGGCTTCGGCTTTCATTAGTTTCGTAATTTCGCTTTTGATATCATCAGACAACCTGACAGGTTCATAAGCATTAACAATTTTTTCAACTTCCCTGTGCGCTCTTTTCTGTAGGGACAAACTTCCCTCCTCCTGCCATCTCGAACTATTAGCCCTGTCTATTACCTGGCCGGGGAAATAGATTTCCTCCTTGAGATAACGGCGGGTATGGTCTGATATCAACAGATGCCCTTCTTTTAACAGTTCTTCGAATCTCGGCAATGAGGGGAAATCCTCTTTCGGTTCGATGCCTTCAAGCATGCGCCGGGTCATGCCGCATATTTCGTTATCAAGGACAAGCTTTTCGAGGCTGAAACAGCTTTCAAAATCGAGCATACCGGGACCGGAGATATTGTTAATACCTGCCAACGCCGCCAGCGTTGCCCCCATAGATGATTCCAATCCGGCTTGAGCATCAAGCAGTTTTGCATCGCTAAGACCGATATATGCTTGAGTTGGCAGGCCGAGATACTTGCCGATTTCATTATAGGCGCAATCCATCATCATGGTGCCAATAGCGCCCATTGGGGTTGTCTCATACCTAACATCGAATATCGCCGGCGAACCGCCATACAATACCGGCGTGCCGGGGTTGGATAATTGGCTTATAGCTAAACCGCTTAAGGTTTCGGCTGTATGCTGGACAAGCGACCCGACCAGCGTAACCGGCGCCATAAACCCCGAAAGCGGCATCGAGATATATTCTACTGGTATCGAATATTTTGCGCAGTCAACAAGATTTTGCGAGGTAACATCACTCCATTTGATTGGCGAGGTTGGACAGCATGAAAATATTGTCAACGGCTTAGCAGCTAAATTTTCCTTAGACCCGCGAACCGCCAGTTGAAGGTCTTTCATAATCTCAAACGCCTCGATAGTAAACGTTCCGGTTACTACCGGCTTTTCGCAAAACATCAGGCTGAGATAAAGCCTGTAACTATCGGAGATATTTTCATGCACATCGCCGGGAACCATCGCCGTTGACTGCGAGGCGATATGGTTCATACCGCGCATTAATTTAACATAGTGCGCATAATCTAATGATGATGGTCTATGTATTTTATTTGTATCATAATCAAGGATGTTTATAGCGGCGGAGCCAGGCGTAAAATTAACATTGAAACCCGAAAGGTCAACCGCCTCATTGCCAAGCGAGTCATACAGCTTAAATGATGCAGGAGCGGCTTTTAAGCTTTTGTCAATGATATCCTGAGTGAAATATACATGATTTTTATCCATGTCAACTTTAGCGCCATGGTCTGACAGCATAGACAACACGCCTTGGTTATGTATCGCAACGCCAAGTTTGCAGATAATCTCCCTGCCCTCCGAAACAATTTTTTCTATCAACTCATCGCTTAAGAATTTTATTGCCGGTCTCACCGTGAAACTCCTTTCGCTATCCCCAAAAATCCAAAACTTTTTCAGGTTCTTTAGGCGTGAAGTTAATAGAATTATCCTATTTAATCAAGATGTATAAAATTATGGAGTTTCCTTATTTTTTCTAAAACGGAGAATCCTACATACAACTTAAGAAGGACTTTTAAATTGCATAATCATATAATGTGCTAAGGTAAATATTTCCCCTCTCTTGAGAGGAATTAGGGTGGTTGGCGTACATCCTCGCGCACCAACATTATTATTATTCCCCTCTTGAGAGTGGTCAGGGGGTGTGTTATTAGCGCTAAATACTAACTATAATTCCGAATAATTTTAACTTATTATGTAGTTCCACTACTTTCCGGCTTTTCAACAGAATTCTCCAATTGATATACGATAAATTAAACTTGCTTAAACCGTAACCTATAAAACAATAGGTCGTTAGAATATCTTTATAAGCACCCAAGTTCTATTTTTTTTGCTTTGCATAATATTTCATGCCTGTCCGCCGACAGGAGGAATTAGATTTC
>JAGGSN010000017.1 GCA_021159005.1 Candidatus Zixiibacteriota bacterium
TCCTGAAAAACTTTGGGATTGATATGGGTGAAGTTTTCTTCTCAGGAATACCTAGCTCCCCTTTGAACAGCTTTAGCTCGATATCATTCAGTTTCTGTTTGGCTAGGTTTTTGTCTCGGGTTCGTGCTGAAACTCGACATCGTTTCCCGTTAACATAATACACAACCCACCAAACTCCATTTCTTTTAAATAGAGATGCCATAAATATTACCCTTTCAAAGTAACAGCAGTGAGTGCGTTATCATTGTTTGTTATCCTCACCAAATGGTTTATATTCAAAATACCTTAACACGACCTTCTTCTCTGCCTGAAACTCACCGTTTATCATATAACCCTTCAGCCGTTTCTTTGGCTCGGGATGATTGATAAACTGATCGATGTTAGCAGGTGCTTTCCTGAACAAGCGGATAATATCCCGCCTGGTCCAGAAGGCCTCCTCCATCAGTTCATCAGGTGTTTTACGGCGAGGTCGTGGCATGTTAACATTCCATCTTTCTTATTCCACAATTACCAGCAGTTTTTTTATCCTTTTAAATAGCATGAGATAATGAGTTTAAATCTTGAAAAACGTAGGATCTAATCCAAATCTCTTTTATTATTTTATCATCTATGCCCTCGATTTTCCCATATATCTCATACATACCATCGCTAAAATCGGCTAATGCTAAAACAGATGCCCATTCATTTTGAGGATTAATTGGCTTGCAATCTAATACTTCAGAAATATCTTCATCAGCATCGCTTATTGTTATTACCGGTCCTTTCTTGATGACCGTTGCTACCTGTATCCAACTATCTTGCATAAAACTACTCCTTTTACTTACGCTTATTAAATCGACTATTATGTTACTTCCCGGCCGCAATGGAAAAAACGACCGGGAGGCTTCGGAACGCCACAAACGTTCCTATGTTTGACTGCTTGTTGGACTATCCTTTAATGCACGACCGAATTCGATATACAATTTATTGGCATCGACCAGATGCTCAAAAATGTCCCGTACATCTCCAATTAACCTCTCAAACGTTTTCCCAGCTTCGTCAATTTCATCAAGATTATGACCCTCGGCAATTAGATGAGATATATTCCCAATGATAATTGTCCATTCATGCAAGAATCCCCGGGTGAGTGATTCATAGTTTTTTAAATCATCCAATGACTTGAGTTTTTTGGCTGAATTGCTGAGTTCATCCAATCTGAAGAGGATGTAATCCGTGTAGATTCGAACTGAAAATTGCTTTTCACCATTTTCATCTACTATGGCATCAGCGTCAGTGAGGATGCTCAACGCCGCGTTTCGTTGCTTATTATCAAGCCGGAGTGCTTTAAAATGGTCTTCAACCGGTACCTGAAAATCACCTTTATCTTTCATTTTTATCACCTCATTCTGTTTTAAGTTTTTATTGTTGTCCTCCATCATTATTTAATCCTCCCGGCCGCGGAGGAACAACGGCCAGAGGGGTTTGAAACGACCTTACTTGTTATCTGTACTTTCTATTTTCGAATCCTTTGGATTGTGATAATCAGCAGGTGTTGGCGTGGATTGAAATAGAAGGTTATGGGCATGAATGAAATGTTCGAAAAGAGCTCTGAAATTAGCAGAAGCGAATTCATAATCTCGTTTAAATGTTATTCTCTTGTTAGGGCAACGGTCGGCATAACTCAATGTGACCAGATTGATAAAGCGGCGTCTATCATCGAAATAATCGTCTGTCTCGCGTACATAATCATATGCTTTAGCGTAAGTGCTATCTTTTTCAGCTTCTTTTTTGAGCTTTTCGAGATGTGACAATATGAAGCGGTCATATTCTTCCATATCAATGTAATCATGGTCGCCGTCAGTAACTATGGCGTTGGCTGGTGTTAACAATTCGAGAATCTTCTCACAGCCTTTGCCGCAAACGTCGTGGTGACCGAAGTAGTTGTACAAGAAGATCGGTTTTTGTTCTTTTGAATTTTTCACAATTTACTCCTTTAAGGTTTAGCCCGGCGCCGCGTTTAGCGGACACCGGGGTTTGATTGTTTACAGTTATTTACTAGCTGATTCACCTGTTGATTTATTTTCATCACTGGTTGAATCATCAGCCTTGTTATCTTCAGCTTCTTGAGCATCAAGCTCTGCTGAGCGTTGGGCGAGAAGCTGTTTCTGGCGCGCTTTCGCCTTTTTCAGGTTCTCCTTGTGAGTGAAGAGTTCATTTTTAAGCTTGCTGATTTCAGTGCGAAGGCTATCACGCTCATTATCGGATGAAGCACTCTTAAGGAGCGCCTGACTGGTCTTCAGTTTTCTCTCTTTAGAGCGGATGGACTCGGGCAACCTCTTGAGATTAGACTTGATGATGCCCATTTGATCGGTATCAGCCAGGGACTTACTGGACTTTTTGCGTTGGGACAATTGAGCAGCTGCTGATTTAAGAACATACTCGTCCCAGTCTTCTAAATAGACATGAGGATTGCCTGCAATTATGGAGCTTAATCCGTTTTTCAGAGCTTCTTCTGCTAGCTTTTTCGTGTCGGGGTAACCTCGTAGCTCAGCCAGCTGTTGAATTGTCAGAATTGTTTTAGTCTTTTTCAAAAGACCTCCAATCTTAAAATTTACAAATTTAGTTAACGAAAATGTTTATATCAGTATTCCTCCTTCCCAGCTATCCAGGTTGGTTGATCAACACCATCTGGAGCTGGATATTTAGGATTATCAAATTCTTAACCTGTGAATATTCACTATTACTCTTCTTTATCTCTTCAGTTTTCAATGATCTTATTTGATATATGGCAGGCAGGTTTTAAAGAAAGGGACCGTTGCTTCTAACTACACTGATGGCGCATTAAATCCTTTGATTCAATTGGATAATTTGGAATTAGATAATCTTAATCAAGGATTAGATGACTTTATTATTACTGCTGTTACCGGTATCGAAAAGGAAAAAAGAAAAATAGGAACTGACAAGGAGAATGTGACAGAAAGAGTCAAAACATTAATTAATAGCACTGGCATTGAAAGTTTTAAAAAGAATGAAATGATAAATAGGGCGCTTATAATCAAATTTGACCAATCTCAATACGGCAATCCTGAGTGGAATGAATTGATCTATGTGGATATTTTCAAAAACAGAGACCTAATGCTATCGGCTATTTTTCAAATGATATCCGGTGTGCTTAAACAAATAGCAGATGGCGAGCTTAATTCTATCGTAAAGGACCTCTCAATAAAATATCCCAATCATTCAAAATCGCGAGCTAATAGCTACCTGGCATGTATGATAATGATCGCAGAAAAGCTGATAGAAGGTTTTAATGATACTATAACTATTGACAAGCTAGTGAAAAAGTGGATTGAAACTCAAAATAATATATCGCTCGAAAATTCACGCGGCACTAATCCCATTATTCAACTGCTTGACTCTTTATTGAAAGATTACCAAATAGAAGAGGAAAAACAAGATTCTCTAAATTCCAAGAATACATTTATCAACCCCTATCCAGTTGATATCGGACCGGGGCAATATGGCATGATGGTAAAGGGGACTGCAAATGAACTTAATACAACCTTCTCAATTCTTGCGAAGAGAATCGGCACAAAAAACCCATTCTTGAACGCTCACCAATTAGCATCCAGGCTAAAAGATTCTGAGAAAATATTGGCAGATAATAATTGGACGTTTTCAACAGCCGAAGTTGGCTCCAGGAAGCGTATTTATACACTAATCAGGTGTGAAAGTGTGAAAGTCCAATTTAGGCTTTCACAGGGACTTTCACAGCAGTTAAGTAATTGTGATTCAGTAGGATAGGATGTTATAAGTGAAAGTGTGAAAGTATATTGAAATGTATATAGTATATAGAGAGAATATAAAGGTATATAATATTATATATATATAGGGGGTTATATAATCCCAAACACTTTCACACTTTCACACTTGGGAAGGTTAATAGCATACCAATTAATGACTTAACAGGTGTGAAACCCTATGTGAAAGTGGGTGTGAAAGTGAAACTACCCTACTACACTTTCACTCTACTTCTCTTTTCTAATACAGCAAACAATTTGCAGGAGATTTAAAAATGAAAAAGAAATTTATCAACGATCCGAGGCTGAAATTAAAAAAATTGCAACAGACCGATACCCGGCTGGATGAAAAAGATGCTCTGCCAAAAGAAGATGATACCAGTCCGGTTTTAAAAGAGATTCAAGAAATCGATCATCTTATTAACGAATCGTTTAAAAACAAGCGGTAAGGGTGGGTGGCTGCCAGGATGGCATGGAAATTGGAAAAACTATACGGGAATAACATTTAAGTCTTTTAATTTTAACCAAGTAATCTTTGCCAATAATGGCAGAGGTTCAACCAAAATTTAATAATGTTTATACTCAGAAAAGGTCAAACGTGCTTCATATCGAAAATTGAAGAACCTCATAAAATTTGGTACCATATCAATCTTGATATTCCACGCTATGGCGACGATTACGTCAGATCGAAGCTTGGAGTAACGGATTCCATTCAACAGCGTGACATTCGTATTGAATTCTATGAAGCTATCAGAAACAACAATATCCGAACCGACGAGCTGAAATATCATATCCTGAGACTTGATAAGACGGATTATGCATATTACACACACCAAGTGTATTCAAATGTCGTAACTGTATTCATAGAAAAAGGCCTATTTACACTTGATGAGCACTATCTGCAGGGAAATCCCTGGGCTATAATTTGCCAGAAAGACACCCCAGAGCAGATTCAGGCAAAGCTGTACGATCATCGTAAACGGTTCGGAGAGGTGATGCATAAGAAGCTACAAAAAATCTGTGGTTGGTAATCCGACCCCAAGCCCCTGTCATTATTGGTGGGGGCTTTTTTTATGATTAATTTTACATTTACTGACAGGTTCTGTCAGTAGTATCATTTATAAATATATCCAACGAATAAATAATGAAAAGACAATAATTTCTTTAGGTTACTATTTACCAAAGGTACAAAATCAGTAGCACAAGAATATTTTCATTCAAAATATTAATTAAATGTGTAAGCCATTACTAAATTGCTTAAAATAGTATTACTTCATTGAATTTCAATGGAAATATTTGTAGATTCTAAAGGTTATTAAATTAACTACAACTTTAAAATAGAGGAGGTATCATATGAAGGAATTCAAGTCGAATCATGAGTACTTTTCGCATAGTTCTATTAATAACAAAATAGCTCTTCTCAGTGAACATCTATCTGATGTTGCCAATCGCGCCTTTGACTATGCTGATACATTTAATGCCGCTGATGAAGCGAAGCTTGCAGGTTTACTGCATGACCTCGGGAAATACGGTGATCTTTTTCAAGAGCGCTTACGTAACCCACATAAAATACGTGGTATTGATCACTGGTCAGCCGGTGCCTGGAAAGCGTTAGAACAATTCAGGGAACATGGTGTAGCATCAGCTGTGGCTATTCAGGGACATCATATCGGTCTGCAAAAAGTTGATAAGTTAAGTCTGCGAGATTTAGATCCTAATAAGTTGAAAATAAACCATCCGCTAAGATTGCGCTTATCTGAACCTGATATCAACATGTTGCTTAAAAGGTTCAAAAAAGATGGGTTGGTTATTTCCTCAGCTTTATCGCAATCGATTTATGATTATAAAAATGCATTGAAAAATGAATCGACAATATCCGCCGCTGCTATGCTGGATATACGGATGTTATACTCGGCGCTTGTGGATGCAGATTTCATTGAAACCGAAGCGCACTTTAAAACTGATTCTAATGGCAATAAGAAATATAGAAAAATGGGACCTCCTCTTGAATCTGATAGAGCATTGTCAATTCTGAATCGTTATCTTGAAAATCTGAATGGCAATGTAAAATCATCTGAAGCAATTATGCTATTACGGAAAGACTTGCTCGAAACCTGTTTAAAGGCGGCATCATCACAGCCCGGATTATTTACCTTAACTGCGCCAACAGGAGCGGGCAAAACGCTAAGCATGATGGCTTTCGCGCTTAAGCATGCCAAAAAGTATAAGCTTCGCCGCATAGTGTTTGTCATACCTTATCTGAGTATTATCGAACAAACGGTTAATGTGTATAAGAAAATCTTTTCAGATTTTGAGAATGATTATATTCTTGAAAATCACAGTCTGGCCGGAACCAGAGGCAATAATCAATCTGAGAATAACGATAATAAAGATAGTGAAAATAAATACCAGCGCCAAAAAAACATCTTAGCGGAAAATTGGGACGCTCCCATAATTATTACGACCAGCGTTCAGATTTTAGAATCGCTATTTGCAAACAGACCGTCAGCATGCCGTAAACTTCACCGCTTGGCGAAAAGCGTTATTCTTTTCGATGAGGTACAAACGCTTCCGGTAGATTTAATTGTTCCAACATTAGCTGCACTATCCCGCTTAACCGAACGTTATAACTCAACCGTAGTATTTTCAACTGCTACTCAGCCGGCATTCGCGCATCTTGATGATGAGGTAAAAGCATTTTGTGCTGGTGGTTGGCAGCCTAATGAGATAGCGCCTGCAAAACTAAACCTGTTTAATCGAGTGAAACGCACTAAAGTTGAATGGCCTGAACTTGATCACAATATATCATGGGAGGAGCTTGCCGACCGGTTATCGAAAAATAAACAAGCGCTTTGTATAGTTAATATTAAGCGTCATGCTTACCGGCTCTATGACGAACTTATAGTTCACAATGTTGAAGGATTATTGCATCTATCAACGAGTATGTGCCCGTCTCATCGGCAAGATACGTTAAGAGAGGTGCATGCAAGACTTGAATCGAATAGCTCCTGCCTTTTAGTCTCGACCCAATGCGTTGAAGCAGGCGTAGATATTGATTTCCCCGTTGTTTACCGAGCTATGGGACCGCTGGATGCCATAGCCCAGGCGGCAGGTCGATGCAACCGCAATGGCAAGCTCGAAAACGGCAGCGTTAAAGTATTTTTGCCGGAAGTTGGTTCAAATGAAAGAGTTTATCCATCTGGAGATTATAGTCAAGCAGCTGATATAACTAAAATGCTTTTAAGGCAATATGGCGCTGATGGATTGGATATTGACAATCCCAAGCTATTCGAGGAGTACTATCGAAAGCTTTACATGTTTAAAAATATTGAAAATATGAGCAAAGATTTGACTAACGCAATCAAGCGTCAAGATTTTGTTGAAACATCAAAAGAGTATAGAGTCATCAAGCAAAATAGCATTAACGTTCTAGTACCGTACAATGAGGATATTTACAATCAGCTAAAAAAGGATGCGGAAACAAACGGTCTTAGCCGTGAATGGATTGCTAAAGCCAGACCTTATACTATCGGTTTATACCGACCAAGAGATAAAGACCCTATATGGGTTCATCTTGATCCGGTTCCAATCTATAGAAAAAAAGATAATAGAGATGACTGGTTTATTTATTTAGAAAAAGAAGACTATGATTTAAAGAAAGGTTTAAATCCGTCAACAAAGGACTATTCAATAATCTAAAAAAAGGAGGAAAATGAAAGCAAAAAATCAAGCCTTGGATGTCTGGGGTGATTTCGCTTGTTTCTCGCGGCCGGAGATGAAGGTCGAGAGATTCAGTTACCCGGTGATTACGCCATCGGCGGCGCGCGGTATCTATGATGCTATATACTGCAAGCCAACAGAGTTCAGGTGGCAAATCACGAAAATCGAGATTTTGAAGCCGCCCAGCTATATTGCCCTGCGGCGAAATGAGGTGAAGGATAAAATCTCAGAAAAAGCTCTTGTTAGCTATATGGATGGCAAAAAAGAACCCGAGCCAATTTTTGCAGACCTTAATGCAGATACTAAAGGCAGAACCCAACGCCAGACAATGGCGCTCAAAAACGTGCAATACCGTTTGCATGCTGAGATTCGTCCATGGGACGGATTCGAGAATAGGCTCAACGGTATGGAAGAACAATTTCGCCGTCGAGCTAAACATGGCAAATGTATCTACCAGCCATACTTTGGATGCCGGGAGTTTCCGGCATATTTCAATCTTGTTGATATAGACGCTCCGCCGCCTGAGTTGTCAGTCAGTGATATGGGCGATCTCGGCTGGATGCTTTACGATGTCTTTGATTTATCCCGACAGTATGACTCAAGGAATTGGCAAAAAGAAAACTTCAACCTGTCAATAAGTTTGTTTAAGCCGGAGATTAAGAACGGCGTATTGATGGTGCCTGATTATGAAAGCCCGGAGGTTTTCAAAGTTAGAGGAGGTGGTAGCTGATGCTGCATTTGCTTAAAGAATATGCTGAGAAACGTGGCTTAATATTCGGTCCGGGAATTAAAGAAAAAGATGTTCGGTGGTGTTTGAATTTTGATGCTGGCGGAAAATATTTAGGTCTTAGCGAGCTGGGAGATGCAAGTCTCAAAAAAAATCCCGGCCGCTCGTTTCAATGCCCTGACCTTAGTTTTACCGAGATGAAAGCAGGCGGTATAACCAAAAGTCATTTCCTTGTAGAGACCGCAGATGTCGTTGCTCTGTTTGGTAAAAAAGCTGATGATGCAAAAATTAAACTAAAACATTCTTACTTTATCAAACTCCTCAATAAAGCGAGTGATGCTATCTCTGGTTTATCGCTTATAGCTAATCAACTTGAAGATGAGAATATGTTAGAATCAATACGAAATGATATGGAATCTCGAAAAGTCAAATCCACTGATAAAGTTACATTTATGGTTGAAGATGAATTTTTAATTGAATCTAAAGCTTGGCTTGATTGGTGGCAGGATTTCAGAAAATCTTTGACTGCAGATAAATCATCCGGCAAATCCAAAAAGGAAACACCAGAGCTAAAAATGCGTAGCTTTCTATCTGGGGAATTGGTTGAACCTATTAAAGTATCCCCTAAAATAAATAAATTAAGCGATGTTGGCGGACAACCTGCAGGTGATGCTTTATGCAGTTTCAAGCAGGATTCCTTTTGTTCATTTGGTTTGCATCAAGCTGTTAATTCGGCAGTTTCGGAAGCAGAAGCCTATATTTATGCTGGCGCTCTTAATGATATCTTGAAAAAACATTCCACCCGTTTGGCCGGCACTAAAGTAGCGCATTGGTTCAAGGAAATAGTTGCCGATGAGAACGACCCGCTATCATGGCTTGAACAAGGCGCTGAAACCGATGAACTGAATGCTCAACATCGCGCGAAAGAACTGCTGAAAAGTATTCGCACTGGCAAACTGCCTGATATGCACGAAAACTTTTACTATGCTCTTACGCTTTCCGGAGCCAGCGGGCGGGTAATGGTGCGCGATTGGATGGAAGGGCAATTCGAAGAACTTGTTGAAAACATTAAACAATGGTTTTCAGATTTGGAGATTGTCAACAGACATGGCGACGGTTTAGCCAAACCGCCCAAATTTATGGCAGTACTCAGCGCAACTGTTCGCAAATTAGATGATTTGCCTGCGCCTTTTGTTGCTAAAATGTGGCGTTCTGCGGTTAAAAACGAACCTCTATCCGAAGATGCGCTTGCTCAAGCATTATTGCGAATGAGGGTAGATGTTATTGAAGACCAACCCGCCAATCATGCCCGTATGGGACTGTTAAAAGCATATCATATCAGAAAAAATAAAATTCAAGGAAAGGATTCTATGATGAAATGTTATCTCAATGAAGAACACCCCGAACCAGCTTACCATTGCGGTCGTCTGATGGCAGTATACGCTTCCCTTCAGCGCGCTGCTTTAGGCGATGTTGGCGCCGGCGTAATCCAGCGATATTATACTGCCGCCAGCGCAACTCCCGCGCTTATACTGGGACGAGTAGCCAACACAAGCCAACATCATATAAGCAAGCTCGACTCTAAAGGACTGGCGCATTGGTATGAAAATAAAATTGCCGGTATATGGTGTCAAATTAAAGATAATATTCCGGCAACATTAACGCTTGAAGAACAAAGCCTTTTTGCACTCGGCTTTTATCAGCAAATCGCTTCACGCGAACACAAAGATAATGAAAATAACAATCAAAATAACCAAAAGGAGACAAACTAATGAGCAATCCAATCAACAACCGCTATGAATTCATGTTTTTATTCGACTGCGAAAATGGCAATCCCAACGGCGATCCCGATGCCGGTAATGCCCCGCGTATCGACCCGCAAAATATGCGCGGATTGGTCTCAGATGTAGCTCTGAAACGCCGCGTCCGCAATTATGTCCAGACAGCTCGCGGAAACGAAATGCCCAACGCTATATTTATCGAGCATGCTACTAATGTTAATACATCAATTGCGCGCGCCCATGAAGAAGCCAACGACGGTTTCGATCTGACTAAAAGTCCTAACAAAGATAAAGTTGGTAAAGCTCGCAAGTGGATGTGTGAAAATTTCTATGATGTGCGCACTTTCGGCGCAGTCATGAGTACCGGTCCTAATGCCGGACAGGTTCGCGGACCTGTTCAGTTTGCTTTTGCCCAATCAGTAGACCCGGTATTACCACTTGATTTATCTATAACTCGTATGGCCGTTGCCGATAAAGTTACCGGCGCCAAATCCAGCGAAGATTATGAGAAATGGACAGCCGAACAACCAGAGGATAAGCTTCGCACTATTGGCAGAAAAACGCTAATCCCTTACGGTTTATACATCGCCAAGGGTTTTATCAGCGCGCATCTGGCTCAGGGTACTGGTTTCTCCGATGACGACCTAAGCCTATTCTGGGAGACTCTGCTCAATATGTACGAACACGATCGCTCGGCCAGTAAGGGCATCATGTCGGTGCGGGCGCCGATATTTGTATTTCAGCATATAGGCACCGATTCCGATGAAACTCAGCGCCTCCAACAGGCTAAACTTGGCTGTGCCCCGGCGCATAAGCTGTTTGACTTGGTAGAGGTTAATAAGCGCGATGGTATCGAAGCGCCGCGGTCTTTCTCCGATTATGAGGTTATCTTTCATAAAAGCAGAATCCCGACAGGTGTTAGGGTCGGCTTTATTATATACGGAGATGGCGGCAAGACTGAAATCAAATGGGATAATCCACCAGAAGATGCTACTCATATCAAATCAGATTAGAAAAGCAATTTAGTCATGAGCCAGCAATGTAATAAATTCACCGAGGATGACCTGCAGCCAATTTCGGCGCTTCAGCATCTCGCTTTCTGCGAACGTCAGTGGGGATTGATGTACTTAGAAAACATCTGGGCTGAAAATCGCTTGACCGCGGAGGGTACGAATCTTCATGAACGCGCCGACCTGCCTGAAACCGAATCACGAACTGATTTGAGGATAGCTCGAAGTCTGCGTTTGAGATCTCTTCGGTATGGACTTACAGGTATCGCCGATATTGTGGAATTCCAACTGTTGACTGGCGATGAATCGAAACAAGCCGGGGTTGTGCTCGAGAGCATCCCCGGCCGCTGGCAGCCTATGCCTGTTGAATACAAACGGGGGCGGCCTAAAATCAGCCGCTGCGATGAAGTCCAATTATGCGGTCAGGTTTTATGTCTTGAGGAAATGCTTAATATAGTCATCGAGACAGGGAAAATATTTTACGGTCAGCCGCGAAGGCGTCATGATGTAGCAATAGACAACTCGCTTCGAGCAGAAACATTTGCCTTAATCGATAAACTACATAAGTATGCCAAAAAAGGACAAACTCCAATTGCATCATATCACAAGAAATGTGAAAGTTGTTCGATAAAATCATTTTGCTTGCCTAAAGTTACTGGTTCAAAAAGCGTTCGAAAGTATCTTGCTCGAATAGTCGCTGAAATAAATAAAGGAAACGAGGTATAATGGATGAAACGAATCCTTAACACTTTATATGTAATGACTCAAGGCTCTTATTTATCGCGTAAAGGCGAGGCTGTTTTAATCAGTGTAGAACACGAGACTAAGCTTCATGTACCAATTCATACTCTGGAAGGTATCGTTTGTTTCGGACAGATAACTTGCTCTCCACCTATGCTTGGACTTTGCGCTGAACGCGGAGTTTCGGTTTCATTTTTAAGTGAATGGGGCAAGTTTTGGGCGCGAATTCAAGGTCCGGTAGCGGGAAACATCCTGCTTCGGAAAGCGCAATATCGATGTTCTGATAATAAGGCAATGTCTGTTGAGCCAGCTCGATCGGTAGTGATTGCCAAAATCGCCAATTGCCGAACGGCGATTTTGAGAGCGGCAAGAGATAGCTCTAATACAAATGATATTCAATCATTAAAGCAAGCATCGGATAGCTTGAAAAAAATTCTCGAAGATATGCCTAAGCAAATAGAGTTAGATACTGTACGCGGCAAAGAGGGTATGGCCGCACGGATATATTTCAGCGTGTTAGACCTTCAAATAAAAACACAAAAAGAAGAGTTCTTCTTTAAAGGACGAACTCGACGACCGCCCCTTGATAACTTTAACTCACTACTTTCTTTTTACTATACATTATTGGTTCATGACATAAGGTCAGCGCTTGATACAGTCGGGCTGGACCCAGCTGCTGGTTTCCTACATAGAGATAGACCTGGACGTCCGGGATTAGCGCTTGATTTGATGGAGGAATTGCGTCCTTATATTGCAGACCGCTTGGCTCTTGCGCTGGTAAACAGGAAACAGCTTAAGGGAACCGGCTTTCAAAAATCTGAAACAGGTGCTGTCGTTATGAATGAAAAAGCACGCAAAACTGTAATTAAGGCTTATCAAAATCGCAAGCAGGATGTTATTAATCACACATTCTTAGATGAAAAAATACATATCGGTTTGCTGCCGCATGTTCAGGCGATGCTCATGGCGCGTTTTCTTCGCGGCGATTTAGATGGGTATCCTCCCTTTATTTGGAAGTAGATAATATGATCGAATCATAGAGTTAAGATAAATTAGAAGGAGATTGATGATTGAGAAATTAGAAGCAATATGACAATAGAAACTGATAACGTAAAAATTGAAAGTAAGATATTATCATGTTAGTTCTGGTAACCTACGATGTAAATACTGAAACATCGGAAGGCAGAAAGCGGCTGCGTCATGTAGCAAAGATTTGTGAAAACTATGGTCAGCGAGTTCAATATTCGGTTTTTGAGTGCTTGGTTGATCCAGCGCAGTGGGTTGCTCTTCGCAGCAAGTTGGTGAAGAAAGTAAATAAAGAGACAGATAGTTTACGGTTTTACTTTCTGGGGAAGAATTGGAAACGCAGAGTTGAGCATTTTGGTGCTAAGTCGTCATATGACCCAGAAGGCCCGCTGATTATTTAGCGCGAACCTGAAGCGTACATAAATTTACCGGAATGTTCGCGAATGCTGAAAGTTGTTATTGTTTAAGGGAATAGGGAACAATGATAGAATTAAGGTGATAGAATTTTATGGATTTATTAAAGGTTCGCGGATTGCATCTTTTTACTTATTGTATTATAATTACTTAGAAGCTCCGCTGTCGCCCCCTTCACGGGGGCGTGGATTGAAAC